>JBJXFU010000141.1:0-5972 GCA_046155885.1 Paracoccaceae bacterium | reverse complement strand
ACCAGCCCGTCGGTGACAAGCTTCCGTAGCGCCTCGCGGGCGGCCCCCTGCATCCGGGCGGGGATTTCCTCGGAGAGGAGTTCGATCAGAAGGTCGGGCATCCGCTCCTCGCCGCGCTTCGGCCGCGAAGGGAGGGCGGCCAATCCTCAGTCGTCTTCGCCGGGGCCTACCCGAGCCGCGCCGCTGCGGCAAGCGCCGTCACGGCGCGCCGGTTCCACTGCCGAGCGACCCGTTCAGCTGCTGCCAGGCAAAGGCGCGACCGTCCGGATAAACCGCCACCACCCGGTCCACCCCGGGCCGGATTTCCTTCTGCCCCAGGAAGGCCACCGCCGCGCCCGTCGCAAGGTCTTCGGTCAGCGCGCCCGCGTCAAAGCAGGAAAACCACGACGGCGCGATCAGCGGCGTGGGTTTTTGGTAGACGACATAGGTCTCGGTCAGGGTGGCGAGCGAAACCGGCAGGGTGAAGCACCCCCGGAACCGCAGGGGCGAGCTGTCGGCGTCGATCCCTTGGAAGGCGGCCGCCGGGATCGTCTCCTCGCCGCCCCCGATGGCCGTCAGCCGTACTTCGGCGGCGGGGGTCAAGGCCTCGACCGGCCGGTAATAGGCATAGACCTGAAGGTAGTACGCCGCCACCCCGGCAATCAGCCCGATCCCCACCATGCCCCCTGCAACAAGCTTGCCGTTCACGTCGGGGCCGCTGAGACCGTCGAAACAGCCGCCCCGCCCCCCGCCTCGGTCCCCACGAAGGCATCCGCGCAGGCCTTGGCCAGCGCCCGCACCCGCCCGATATAGGCCTGCCGTTCGGTCACGCTGATCACCCCCCGCGCGTCGAGCAGGTTGAACAGGTGGCTGGCCTTGATGCACTGGTCATATGCCGGATGCGCCATCACGATCGGGCGCCCAGCCCTGTCCAAAGGGTCGGCCGCCAGGATGCGCCCGCACTCCGCCTCGGCATCCTCGAAGTGCCTCAGCAGCATCCCGGTGTCCGCCGCCTCGAAGTTCCAGCGCGAATACTCCCGTTCCGCCTGCCGGAAGATATCGCCATAGGTCAGCGGGATCGGCGCGTCCGGGTCGTTGAAGGCCATGTCCATCACGTGATCGACACCCATCACATACATCGCCAGCCGTTCCAGCCCATAGGTCAGCTCGCCCGACACCGGGCGGCAATCATAGCCCGCGAGCTGCTGGAAATAGGTGAACTGGCTCACCTCCATCCCGTCGCACCAGATTTCCCAGCCCAGCCCCCAGGCGCCGAGCGTCGGGCTTTCCCAATCGTCCTCGACGAACCGCACGTCATGCATCGCGAGATCCAGTCCGATCGCCTCGAGCGAGCCGAGGTAAAGCTCCTGGAGGTCGGGCGGCGAGGGTTTGATGATCACCTGGTACTGGTAGTAGTGCTGCAAGCGGTTCGGATTTTCGCCATAGCGGCCGTCGGTCGGCCGGCGCGACGGCTGCACATAGGCCGCGGCCCAGGGGCGGGGCCCGAGCGGGCGGAGCGTGGTGGCCGGGTGGAAGGTGCCCGCCCCCACCTCCATGTCATAAGGCTGCAGCACCGCGCAGCCCGTCGCCCCCCAGTAGGACTGGAGCCGCAGGATCACCTCCTGGAATGAGCGCGGGGCGGCGGTCGGCATGGGGTATCCCGGGCAGGGGCGGAAGGCGCGTTCTCATTAGGCAACAGCCGGGGGGGGGTCAACGCCCGCCGGCGCCTTTTCGGCGTGACGCCGCCGCGCATCCTGCTAGGTTCGCCGCCGGTTGACGAAGGATGACGGGCGCCACGCTCAATGGCGCGCCTGCTGGAATGGGGAAGCGCGTGTCGATGAGACCTGTGGTGTGGCTGGCGGCGCTGATCTTCGCGGCGCTGATCGGGCGTGGGGCTTCGGCCCAGGATAGCTGGCTGCAGATCGAGGCGCAGCCCTCGCTGGCCGAGGCGGAATCGCGCGCGCAGGCCTATACCGGCGTCTTCCCGAACGTCGCCGGGTTCCGGCTGACGACCGGCTGGTACGGCATCGCGCTCGGCCCCTATTCGCCCCAGGACGCCCAGGACCAGCTCGCGCTCCTGAAGCGCGAGGGCCTGATCCCGCAGGACAGCTACATCCCGGAACCCGGCCGCTACGGCGAACGGTTCTGGCCGAGGGACGGCGCGGCGGCCGCCGCGACGGCAACGGTACCCGAGTCCGGCGCGGGCACCCCCACCGAACCCGCCGCCGGCACGGAGACCGCCGCCGCCGAACCGACCGGCGCCGCCCTTCCCGAGGAAAGCCCCTCCGAGGCCCGCGCCGCCGAAGCCGCGCTGCCGCTTGAGGACCGCGAGGCCCTGCAGGAGGCGCTGAAATGGCAAGGCTTCTACGCCGGCAAGATCGACGGCGCGATCGGCCCGGGAACCCGCGGCTCGATGGCCGCCTGGCAGGCTTCGCGCGGCTACGAGGAAACCGGCGTCCTGACCACGCGCCAGCGGCAGGAACTGGTCGGCGGCTGGCGTGCCGAGGTCGCGGCGCTGGGCTTCCGGCCGGTGCGCGAGGAAGAGGCCGGGATCGAGATCACGTTGCCCATGAACCTGGTGAAATTCGGCCGCTACCAGCCCCCCTTCGTACAGTATGACGAAACCGGCGGCTCGGGCGTCCGGGTCCTGCTGATCTCGCAGGAAGGCGACGCGGCCGCCCTTTTCGGGCTTTACGACCTGATGCAGACGCTGGAAATCGTGCCGCTTCAGGGCGAACGCGAACGGCGCGACACCTCGTTCGTGCTGACCGGCAAGAACGACAAGGTCCAGTCCTACACCCAGGCCGAACTCGCGGGCGGCTTCGTCAAGGGCTTCACCCTGGTCTGGCGGCCCGAAGACGGCGAACGGGCGATCCGCATCGCCGAGACGATGAAGGCGTCCTTCGCGCCCTTCGGCGACCGCGCGCTCGACGACAGCCTGGGCGAGCCGCTGGCCGAGGACAAGGCCGGTCTGCTGGCCGGGCTCGAGGTCAGAAAGCCCCGGATCACCCGGTCGGGATTCTTCGCCGACGCCACCGGCACGGTGGTCACGGCGGCCGAGGCGGTGGCGGGCTGCGGGCGCGTGACCATCGCGGACGGGATCGAGGCCGACACGGTCCTGGCCGACAGCGCCGCCGGCATCGCCATCCTGAAGCCGCGTGCCCCGCTCGCGCCCGCCGGCTTCGCGATGCTGCAATCCGCCCCCGTACGGCCCAACGCGGAAATCGCCGTGGCGGGCTTTCCCTACGGCGACCGGCTGCCGGAACCGGTGGCGAATTTCGGCACCCTGGCCGAGGCAAAGGGACTTCGTGGCGAGCCCGACCTCATCCGGCTCACCTTGAACGGACGCCCGGGCGAAGCCGGGGGACCGGTCCTCGACAATTCGGGCGGCGTCGTCGGGATGCTCCTGCCGAAGCTTGCGGGCGGCAGCGAGGTCCTGCCCGATGACGTGGCCTTCGCGCTCGGCGCCACGGCGATCGGCCGGCGGCTGGCCGAACATCAGATCGCCGCGACCCCGGCCACCCCCGATGGCGCGCTCGCCGCCGAGGACCTGACGGCGCGCGCCCGGGCGATGACGGTGATGGTCGCCTGCTGGGACTGAGGCCGCGCGGCCCCTACACCCCCACGTCCGGGCCGAGACAGGCCAGCGGCGCCGGGCTTTGCCGCACGCCGACCAGCGGCGCCCCGCCCGGATCGTCGCGGAAGCGCGCCATGAGCCCGGTGGGCGAGGCCTCGAACGTCCAGCATTGGGGCTCGGCGCTGTCTTCATAGACAAAGCAGATGTAGCCGGCATCCTCGTACCAGCTACCCTTCCGGCAATCGTCGCCGACGAAGGCCCAGACCACCTTCCTGCCCGGCAGGTACTGCTCGGCCCCGTAGGGCACGCCGTCCGCCTCGTAGAAGAAGGTCCGCCCGACCGACAGCGCCTCGAACTCGGCCGCAGAAAGCGGGCGGCCCGTATCGGCCGCGAAGGCCCCTGCCGCAGGCAAAAGCGCGGCCGCAAGGCGGACGAAGCTGAAGAGGATCCGAAAGAGGGGTGGGCGGAACATCGGGGCGCACCTGTCGCGGCGCGGGCAGGCAAGGCCCGGCCGCGACGATATTGCCACGTCCGCCGGCCCGGGGCCAGCGCCGGCCCGGTCAGAACGCCGCGTGCCCGCGCTTGCGCAGCGCCATGACCCGGTGATCCATCATCCGCCGCCAGAGCGGGGGCAGCAGCGCCACGGTGCACATGATCGCCAGCGAATGCGGCAGCACCGGCGCCGCGCCGCCGGCCCGCGCCAGCGCCACGCCCTGCCGCCCGGGCGAACGGTGATGGTCGGCATGGCGCGGCGCGTTCAGCGTGGCAAGCGAGGAAAGCCCTTCCGGCGCGTCCCAGCTGTGGGCCGGCCCCACCGGCTCGAATCGCCCGTCCGCACGCTTGCGGCGCAGCAACCCGTAGTGCTGAACGTAGTCCGACAGAAGCAGCTGCAGCTGCGCGTAAAGGCACAGCGCCAGCCAGACCAGAACCCCGCCTAGCCCGAAGACCAGCCCGGCCGCACCGGCGGTCAGAAGCGCGCCGCAAAGATAGAGCAGATAGGGATGCACCCGCTGCCCCCGCCCGCCGAGGCGCTTGCGCATCAGCTGCTTTTCCATCTCCCACCCGGCGACGAACGACCCCGCCCAGGCGCGCGGCGCGAACTGCCAGAAGCTTTCTCCCGATTCGGCGGTGTTGGGGTCGTCGGGGGTCGCCACATAGCGGTGATGCACCAGCCGGTGCGCCGAGGCGTGGTGGCCGAAAAGCAGCGTGGTGAAGACCATGCCGCCCAGCCACCTCAGGCGCGGGTCGGCGCGGTGGATCAGTTCATGCGCGTTGGCGTTCGACACCTGTCCGAACCAGAGCCCGAAGGCCAGGAACGCGGCCAGCCACCCGGCGAAGGACAGGTCGCTTCCGCCCGCCAGGGCATGCAGCGCCGCGCCGAGAAGCAAGAGGTGGAGGATGGCCAGCACCACCGTCAGCCGGTCGGACGCCGGAAACTCCGCCGCGTTCTTCGCTTCCGGCGCCACAAGGCCCGCAAGTTCGTCCATCACGAAGGTGAAGAGGGTGAGATAGGCGAACGCGACATAGGCAAAGGCCCCGCCATGCGCCGCAGCCCCCGCGAGCAGCGGCACCGGTGCGAGCGTCGCCACCGCGAAGGCGCCGGCCGCGGGCGCCTCGCGCCAGGTCGAAAGCACGCTGCCGAAAAACGCCCCGGCCCCGGCGACGGCGCGCCTGAACGCACCCGGCCCGCGTGCGGGGCGGGAAGGCCCGGGGTCATCGGCGGTGGAGCCGCCGGAGGCCGCTCCGGCCAGCGTGGCGCGGACGGCCAGATCGAGCCCCGCGTCGGGATCGGGTGCCGCCGGGGCGCCTGCCGGCTCCGGGGCGCCCGGCGCTTCGGGCAGGGCGGCCGGCGTCGCGTCGGCCCTCTCGGCGATGGCCGGGTCGGGCCTGGCACCGGGCCGGGCGTCTGGCCCCGGATCGCGCTCATCGGCGCGTGACGCATCCTGCCCCGCTTCGGCGGTCGCCGTTTCCGGGACGGCGCCTTCACCGGCTGCGCTCCGGACGGAAGGCGTCGGCTGCGCGTCGTCAGCCCGCACCGCGCCATGAGCGATCGTCACCGCGCCGACCGGCCCGGCGGACGACAACCGGCGTTCGATCTCCCTCAGCTCCGCGTCGATTTCGGACGACAGCGCTTCCACCGCCCGGTCGCCCGCATCCGCAGCCGGCTCCGGGGCTGCCGGAAGCGGGCGCTCCGCGACCGCCCCGCCCGGAAGTGCGTCAGCCTCATCAGGCGATGCCGTCGCGCCGGGCGCGCCGGCTTCCGCCAGTGCGGCCAAACCGGCCGCTTCGGCGACGGCACCCGCACAGTCGGTCGCCTCCGCGCCCGCATCGGCCGCACCCGCATCGGCCGCACCCGCATCGGCCGCACCCGCATCGGCCGCACCCGCATCGGCCGCACCCGCATCGGCCGCACCCG
>JBJXFU010000137.1:0-20819 GCA_046155885.1 Paracoccaceae bacterium | reverse complement strand
TCGAAGGGCGGCGGCGGGGCGCGAAGCGCGTGGTGGTGACGATGTGCGTCGGCGGCGGGCAGGGCGTCGCGGCGCTGTTCGAGCTGCGGTAGGGCGGAACGGCCCTTTCCGGGAACGTCGGCCTCACCGCGTCAGGGGCGGCGCACGCCGGGGCGGGAAGACCCTTTGTGGAACCGCCGGACCGCTGGGGTGAGCGGGAACAGGCAGCCTTCCAGGGGAAGGATGCCCCCGCTCATGCGGGAACGTCTCGGTGGGACCGCCTCTGCCCGCGACCGGGTAGGGCAGCACCTGCCGGGGGCAGGCAGGCGCTGCCCGAGACGCGGGGCGTCCCGGGCGACCAGTCGCACTGCTGCGCGGTTGGCAGGGTCACTTGCCCCTGCCAATTGAGGCGGTATGCGATTCAGGGAGGTCTCCTCTTTCCTTGACGGCCAGGTCATCTCGGTTGGTGCGGTTTGCGTTCTTCCTGAATCGTGTCCTCCGCCCCCCCGCAACAGAGGGCGGCGCCCGACCGCCGGGGGGGGCGCACCAACGGCTTTGGTCCGCTCTTTGTGGTGCGGCAAACCCTGCGGTCATTCTCGCAGACCAACGTTGCAGTGGCGCCCGCCCCCGAACGCAACGGGGGGCGGCGGAGCGGGAAGAAAGCAAAAGGCGTTACCGTTAACTTAACCCAAAACCATACGATCGTATGTCATATTGCTGGCATATTGCTGGACGGTTGCTGGCACCCTGCGAACGTTGCGGAAGGCAGCGGTTAATGCAGCGCCCGCAAGGGCTTGGGACGTGATGACCGGCCTTCCCCCCGGCCCGGAACAGCCCCGAAAGTCCCCTCGGTTTTCGTCTTGCCCTGCAAGCGGCGAACGGTGAATTCTGTGGTCGGTAAGCGGCCCGCGCAACGCCCCGCCCGGGCCGGAACAGAGGGACCAGACAGCGATGGACTACTTCGATCTCGGCACCTACGGACGCACCGTCACCACCGCCTCGCCCGAAGCGCAACTCTGGTTCGACCGGGGCCTCAACTGGCTCTTCGGCTTCAACCACGAAGAAGCCATCACCTGCTTCGAAAAGGCCCTCGCCGCCGACCCTGCCTGCGTCATGGCGAACTGGGGCATCGCCTATGCGATCGGCCCTAACTACAACAAAGTATGGGACTTTTTCGCGCCCGACGAAAAGGTGACTGCCCTGTCCCGCGCGCACCGGGCGCTGGGCGACGCGCGCTCGGCCCTCGGCAGTTCCACGCCCGTCGAGGCGGCGCTGGTCGGGGCGTTGGCCCACCGCTACTCGACCGACCCCGCGATCACCGACTACGGCCCCTGGAACGACGCCTTCTCGGCCTCGATGCGCGAAGTCCATGCGCGCTTCCCCGGCGATCTGGACATCGCCACGTTCTTCGCCGAGGCGCTGATGAACCGCACGCCCTGGAAACTCTGGAACACCCGCGACGGCAAGGTGGCCGACGGCGCCTCGACGCAGGAGGCGCGCGACGTGCTGGAAGGGGCGTTCAACTCCGCCCCCGCCGCATGGCGGCACCCGGGTCTCCTGCACCTCTACATCCACCTGATGGAAATGTCCCCCACCCCGGAAAAAGCCTTGCGCCACGGGGACATACTGGTCGACCTCGTGCCCGACGCCGGGCATCTGGTCCACATGGCCACGCATATCGACCTGCTCTGCGGCGACTATCAGAACGTCGTCTGGCGGAACCACCGGGCCGCCGAAGCGGACGCGCGCTACTTCGATCATGCGGGGGGCGAGAACTTCTACACCATCTACCGGCTGCACAACCTGCATTTCGAAATGTACGGCGCGCTGTTCCTGGCCCGCCCCGAAGCCGCGCTGGCCGCCGCCGCAGGGCTCGAGCGGGCGCTGCCCGAGCCGGTGGTGCGCTACCTGCCGCAGTTCTTCGAAGCCTTCGTCGCCATGCGCCCCCATGTGCTGGTCCGCTTCGGCCGCTGGCAGGACATCCTGGCGCTGACTTTCCCTGCGGATTCCGGGCTTTACAGCTACACCACCGCAATGCTCCGCTACGCCCGCACCGTGGCGCTGGCCAACCTCGGCCGGATCGCCGAGGCCGAGGCCGAGGCGGTCCTGTTCCAGGTGGCGCGGGCGGCGGTGCAGGAGGACCGGATGGTCTTCAATAACCCCTGCAGCGAGGTGATGAAAGTCGCCGACGCGATGATGGCGGGCGAACTGGCCTACAAGTCCGGCCGCGTGGAGGAAGGGCTGGCCCACCTGCGCCGGTCGGTCGAACTCGACGACGGACTTCTCTACGACGAGCCCTGGGGCTGGATGCAGCCCACCCGCCACGCGCTCGGCGCACTTCTCATGGACGCCGGGCGCTACGACGAAGCCGAGGCCGTCTACCGCGCCGATCTCGGGCTTGACGCGACCCTGCCGCGCCCCTGCCAGCACCCCCGCAACGTCTGGAGCCTGCACGGCCTCGACGAATGCCTGCGCCGGCGGGGCGAGAGCGTGGAAAGGCATCATGTCCGCCAGCTTCTCGACCAGGCCCTGGCCCGCGCCGAGGTGACGATCCGCGCCTCGTGCTACTGCCGGTCAAAGGCGAAGGCCGCCTGACGGGGCCGCTTGTCCGCCCTGGCGGGCGTCATCGCTTGCCGTACGCAACCGACGAAGGCCGCGAAGGCCCGATGAGCGGCCCGCGTCAGACCGCCGCGTCGAGGGCCGCGTCGATCCGCGCCATGATGTGCAGCGCCACGTCGCCGCGCACGGTTTCGGCGATTTTCAGGTTCTCCATCGCGTCGGTCTTCAGGATCGAGGCGATCCCGTGCATCGCCGACCAGATGAACATCGCGTCAAGGTCGATGCCGTCCTTGTCCGCCCGGCTGTCCTGTTTGGCGCGCAGGCGGGCGAGCGTGATACGCAGTTCTTCGAAGGCCAGACAACTGTCCGCGATCATCTGTTTCGCGACGCCCACTTCGGGCCAGCGCTGGGCGAACATCAGGTCGTATTCCAGCGGGTTCTCCATGGCGAAGCGCAGATAGGCGGCGCCCATGCGGTGCAGGTCGGTCTTGGGGTCTTCGGACCGTTCGCGCGCACCGATGCCGTCCGCGAGCTTCTGGAAGCACCTGCGCAGCACCTCGGCCACCAGATGGTCGCGGCTTTCGAAATGCCGGTAGGGCGCCTGATGCGACACGCCGAGCCGCCGCGCGACCTCGCGCAGGCTGAGCTTCGAAAGCCCCTCCTGGGTGATGATCGACAAGGCCTCGGCCACGCAGGCATCGCCCAGGCTGCCCTGGCGGTCTGCGGTGATCGCTCCGATTTGTGCCGCCACGTCCATCATGCTTCCCTTCTATCCCGGGTTGGTCGGGAAATCCAGTTGACAGTGTCAACATCTCTGCCAATGTTGACACTGTCAACAGCCGAGTCGGCCAGCGACCCGCCGAAGCCCGCCATCCCTCACCCGGGCCCGGGCGGGCAGCCGCGCCGGACCGGGAAAGGAATACGCGACATGATCTCTTCCAGAGTCCGGCGCGGCGCGGCCGCCTTTGCGCTTGTCGCCGTCGCCACTGCGGCGGGCGCAGCTTTCGCTCCGGAAGGCATGAGGGACAGGCTGCTATCGGCGCTCGAACCGCAGACGGTGGCAGGGCAGGGCGGCAACGCCGGCGCCCCCGCAGCGCCCGCCGAAATCGCCCAGCCCGTCCGCGCCAGCGTCATCCGCCTTGCGCCGCCGTCGCTCACGGCGAGCTACACCGGCACCGTCCGCCCGCGCAGCGAAAGCCCGATCGGGTTCCGTGTGCCCGGCAAGATCGTATCGCGCCCGGTCGATGTCGGGGACGTCGTGGCGGCGGGTCAGGTCCTCGCCACGCTCGACGCGACCGATGCCGGGCTCGCGCTTGGCACGGCGCTGGCCGAACAGGCGGCGGCGCGCACCGACCTTGACCGCGCCTCGGCGGCCATCGCCCGGTCGCGGACGCTGAAGGCGGAAGGCCATGTGGCACAGGCGGCACTTGACGGCGCCGAAAGCGACGCGGCCGCCGCCCGCGCCCGGCTTGACGCGGCGGATGCCTCGGCCGCCATCGTCCGGAACGCGCTGGCCTATGCCACGCTGACCGCCGACGTCCCCGGCATCGTCACCTCCACCGGCGCCGAAGCGGGCCAGGTGGTCGGCGCAGGCCAGCCCATTGTCACCATCGCGGTGACCGGCGCGGCCGAGGCCGAGATCGCGCTTCCCGAACAGAACCGCGCCGAGCTTCTGGGCGGTACCGCCTCGGCCACCCTCTGGGGCGAACCGGAGACGAGCTACCCCCTGACTCTCCGCGAAGTCTCGCCCGACGTCGATCCCGTCTCGCGCACCTACCGCGTCCGCTTTTCCTTCGCCGCTGGCGCTGCCCCCGACCTCGGGCGGACGCTGACCGTCAGCATAGGTGGCGCCGTCGCGGCCCCCGTCGCCACGCTGCCGCTCGCCTCGGTCCATGACGACGGAACCGGCCCCGCAGTCTGGCGGCTCAATGCCGACGGCGCGCGCGTGACCCGGGTTCCGGTCGAACTTGTCGCGGTCGGCGCGGGGGCCGTGCAGGTCCGCGGGCCTCTGGCTAACGGCGACCGCGTCGTCAGCCTCGGCGCCCAGCGGATCGACCCCGGTCGCCCCGTCAGGGTCGTTGAAACCGTGCCCGACGCCGAACTCTGAGCCCCGCGCCCTGACAGCAACCCGGACCCCCCATGCGCCGCCTGAACCTTTCCCGCTGGTCGGTCGCCAACCCGGCCGTAACGCTGTTCCTGATCCTTGTGGCGCTGGTGGCCGGGGCCTTTGCCTATCTCAATCTCGGCCGCGCCGAGGACCCGACCTTCACCATCAAGACGATGGTCGTGCAGGCCGTCTGGCCCGGCGCGACCTCGGCCGAGATGCAGGACCTGGTGGCCGACCCGATCGAGAAGGCGCTTCAGGACATCCCCGAACTCGACTTCGTCCGCACCTATTCCCGCCCCGGCACGACAGTGATCCAGGTCCAGCTTCAGGACTGGGCGCGCGGCAGGGTGGTGAAGGATGCCTGGTACCAGGTCAGAAAGAAGATCGGCGACCTCCGGCCCCAGCTTCCGCGGGAACTGGTCGGGCCGTTCTTCAACGACGAATATGGCGAGGTGCAGTCGGCGATCTTCATGCTGACCGGCGAAGGTGTGCCGCGCGCCGAGCTGAAACGCTATGCCGAGCAGCTGAGAGGCGAGTTCCTGACGCTTGATGACGCGGCCAAGGTTTCGCTGATCGGCGAGGTGGACGAGAAGATCTGGGTCGAGATCAGCCACCGCCGGCTGGCGACTCTGGGTATCCCGCCGCAGGCCGTCTTCGACGCCATCGCCGCGCAAAACGGCATGGTGCCGGCAGGGTCGGTCGCCACCGACGCAGACGAGGTGCAGATCCGAGTCTCGGGCGGGATCGACGGGCTCGTGGCGCTGCGCGGACTGCCAATCGGCGCCGGCGGCCGGGTTTTCCGCCTGGGTGACATCGCCGAGGTGAAGCGCGGCTATCAGGATCCGCCGTCGTACCTGGCCTTCCTCGGCGGGAAAGAGACCGTCGGCGTCGGGGTGTCGATGACCGAGGGGGCGAACGTCCTGCGGCTTGGCGAAGAGGTGGAGGTCGTGGCCGACCGCTTCCGAGCGCGCCTTCCCACCGGCATCGAGGTCACGCAGATCGCCGATCAGGCCGATGTCGTGGGCCACGCCTTCGAGGAGTTCATCCACACTTTCATCGAGGCGCTGGCGATCGTGCTGTTTGTCTCGTTCGTGACGCTCGGCCTCAGGACCGGGGTGATCGTCGCGCTGTCGGTGCCGATCGTGCTGGCTGTCGTCTTCGTCGTCATGCAGGCGATGGGGATGAACTTCGACCGGATCACGCTGGGGGCGCTGATCATCGCGCTGGGGCTTCTGGTCGACGACGCGATCATCGCCATCGAGATGATGCTGGTGAAGCTGGAGCAGGGGGCGAGCCGTCTTGCGGCCGCTTCGGCGGCGTGGGATTCGACGGCGTTTCCGATGCTGACCGGCACGCTGGTCACGGCGGCGGGGTTCCTGCCGGTGGGTTTCGCGCAATCCACCACCGGCGAATACGCGGGCAACATCTTCTGGGTCGTCGCCATTTCGCTGGTGGTATCGTGGTTCGTGGCGGTGATCGTCACGCCTTATCTGGGCTTCAAGCTTCTGCCCGCCCCGCGCCCCGGCCAGGGCGGCCACCAGTCGCACGACGGGCGCGTCTATCGCGCGCTGCGCCGGGGCGTCGGTCTTTCCCTGCGATTCCGGTGGGTTGTGATCGGGTTCACGGTGGCGGCGCTCGGGCTTGCCGTCGTGGGCATGGGGGCGGTGCAGCAGCAGTTCTTTCCCTCGTCCTCGCGGGCCGAGCTTTTCATCGAGACCCGGATGCCCGAGGGGTCTTCCATCGGGGCGACCGCGAAGGCGGCGCTGGCGGCCGAGGCGCTGGTCAGGGGCGACCCCGACCTGCGGCTTGCCTCGACCTATGTCGGCGCCGGGGCGCCGCGGTTCTTCTTTGCGCTGAACCCGGCTTTGCCGGACCCGGCCTTCGCCATCACCATCCTCGTCGCCAAGGATGCCGCCGCCCGGGACCGGCTGCGCGCGAAACTACAGGCGAAGATCGACGCGGGCGCGGTGCCGCAGGCGCGGCTGCGCGTCGACCAGATCGTCTTCGGCCCGCCGGTCGGCTTTCCCGTCCAGTTCCGCGTTGCCGGTCCCGACCCGGCCGAGGTGCGCCGCATCGCGGCCGAGGTGCGGGACGTCATGGCGGCGAACCACCATGCCGTCGATCCGCAATTCGACTGGAACGAGCAGGCGAAATCCGTCCAGGTCTCGCTTGACCAGGAGCGTGTCCGCGCCCTCGGGCTTGACACGAGGACCGTGTCGAACACGCTGCAGACCCTTTTGTCGGGCTTCACCGTCTCGCAGTTCCGCGACGGCACCGAGCTGGTGGACATCGTCGTGCGCGCCCCCGAAGCCGAACGCTCGGCTCCGGACCGGCTGGGCGATCTGTCGATCCTGCTGCCCGGCGGCGGCGCGGTGCCCTTGTCGCAGGTCGCCACGATCTCTTACGGGTTCGAGGACCCGATCCTCTGGCGGCGCAACCGGGAAACCGCACTGACGGTCCGCACCGACATTGCCGAAGGGCTTCAGGCCCCGACCGTGACGGCGGAAATCCTGTCGCTTTTGCAACCGGTTAGGGATGCGCTTCGGCCGGGCTACAGGATCGACACGGGTGGCGCGGTGGAAGAGAGCGCCAAGGCGAACGCCTCGCTGGCCAAGGTGTTCCCGGTGATGATCCTGGTCATGCTGACGCTTCTGATGCTGCAGCTGAAGAGCTTTTCGAAACTCGCGCTGGTGTTCCTGACCGCCCCACTCGGGATCATCGGCGCGGTGGCCGCCTTGCTGGTCTTCGGCGCGCCCTTCGGCTTCGTGGCGCTGCTTGGCCTGATCGCTTTGGGCGGGATGATCATGCGCAATGCCGTGATCCTGGTCGATCAGATCGAGCAGGACCTCGCGGGTGGCGCCGCGCCCTGGAAGGCGATCGTGGAAAGCACTGTGCGGCGGGCAAGGCCGGTGGTGCTGACCGCGATGGCGGCGATCCTGGCGATGATCCCGCTGACCCGGTCGGTGTTCTGGGGGCCGATGGCGGTGACCATCATGGGCGGACTTGTGGTGGCGACGGTGCTGACGCTGTTCTTCCTGCCGGCGCTTTACGCCGCATGGTTCCGGGTCCGGCGGGAGGCGCTGGTGAAGGCCGTGGCGGTAGCCGGGGCGGAGGCGGAAGCGCCGTTTGTTCTGCGCGGGCCGGTGGTCGTGCCGTTCCGGGGGGCGGGGGAGTGATGCGCGGCGTCGCTGGCCGGGATGCGGTGTGAACCGGCGTTAAGAAACCGTCTCGGGCGTGACAAAAAATCCGGAGACGACTGGCTTGCGTCCGGCCGGGGTGAACCCCCGCGATCCTGCCGCAAGTCCTTGCGGACGCTGCATTAACGGCCGGCTTCCGCAACGTTCGGGGGGTGCCAGCAACCCTCCAGCAATATGCCAGCAATATGCCATACGATCGTATGGCTTTGGGTGAATTAACCGTTAACTTCGAATCAGCTGGGGCGTGCGCCGGAACACCGCGGCAGAGGAGTGCGCGGGCCGTGCCGGGATGGGGCAGCGGGGGGTAAAGCGGGACAGTGTTGAGCGCTTACACCGGTTTGCTCTTTTTCTGCTCCGCACCACCCCCACCGCCCCCCTGCCCGGAACAGCCGCGTGAGCCACCCGGGCGGCGCCCGACCGCCCCCCGGGCGGGCGCCACCGCAACGGCGGTCTGCAAGAACACCGGCAGGGTTGGAGGCACCACAAAGGAACGACCAAAGCCGTCGGTGCGCCCCCCCGCAGTCGGGCGCCGCCCTCTGGTGCGGGGGGGTGGAGGGTAGCCGAAGGGCGACTCAGGTCGGACGCAAAACGCAGTAAGCGCAGCCGACGGCTTGCTTGCCGGTTCGCCTGGCGAGGCCCGGTCAGTGGACTGCGGCAGGCGCCTTCGCGGTCACCGTCACCGGGGTTCCCCAGGGGTCGGTCAGCGCGCGCAGCCCGCCCGTCCGCGCCTCGATCGCGGCCAGCGATGCGGCGTCGGCGCGGATTTCCAGGTCGGCGAGCCCGGTGGAGGGGAAGCTTCGCCGCGCCGCCCCCCGGCTGTTCCAGACATTCGCGCCGAGGTGGTGGTGATAGCCGCCGGCCCCCATGAACGACGCCCCGGGGTAATGCGTCACGATGCCGAAGCCGAGCGTGCCGGAATAGAACGCCTCGGCCTCGGCCACGTCGCCCACCTGGAGGTGGACATGGCCCACCACCAGCCCCTCGGGCGCCCCGGCCCAGGGGGCCGGGGCGGCGCGGGCGATGTCTTCCAGATCGAGCGGATCGGAGGCCATCCGCAGGTTGCCGTCCCGGTCCTTCGGCCATTCGCCGCGCGGCCGGTCGCGATAGACCTCGATGCCGTTGCCCTCGGGGTCGGAAAGGTAGATCGCCTCGCTGACCAGATGGTCCGAGGCGCCCTGCAGCCGCACCCCGGTTTCGGCGGCGTGGACCAGCCAGCGCCCCAGATCGGCGCGCGAGGGCATCAGGAAGGCGGTGTGGAACAGCCCCGCCTCGCGCGGGGTGGCGCGGCGGGCTGCGGGGTCGGCGCGGAGCTCCAGCAGGACGCGCCCGCCTGCGCCGTAGGTCGCCACCCCGCCCGAGGCCGAGATCGGCCGCAGGCCGAGCGCCGTTTCGTAGAACCGGCCGACCAGCGCCGGGTCGGCGACCGTCAGCGCGACGCGGCTGATTTCGATGGGTGCGGAGGAGGTGGACATCCGGAAATTCCCCAAGACTGGTCGCCGTTCTGTGGCAGCGGCCGCAGCATCGCCCGGAAGCGGCCGGACCGCCAGTACCGGGGGGCCGGAGGGATCGCAGGCCGGGTGTGCGCGAATGTGCAGATGAGGTCAGCCCGGTGCCCCCTCTGAAAGCCGCCGTGTCGCCTCGGCCAGCTTGCCGCGCAGATCGCCGGTCATGGCGCTTTCCATCACGGCCGACACGTCCGGATTTCGCGCGAGATAGGCCCGGAGCGCCACGCAGTCGATCTGGAAGAACCGCGTGGGTTCGGCCACCACCACTGTCGCCGTCGCCGGCGCGCCGGTGGCGTAGGTGAGTTCGCCCACCAGCGCCCCGTCGCGCAGGATCGCCACCGTCTGCCCGCGCCGTTCGATCCGGCAGTGACCGTGGATCAGCAGCGAGAGGTCACGCAGTGCCCGGCCCTCGTCGGCGATGCGCGTGCCGGGGGCGGCGTCGAGGAAGCGGCCGAGGCGCAGGAACCGCTTCGCCCGGTCGGCCTTCAGCCCCGGCAGCAGGATGTCGGCCACGCGCTTTTCCTCGGGCGTCAGGCGCATGAAGCGGGTGACGATCCAGTGCCGGGCGATGCCGATCAGCGAGATCGTCACCCAGGCGGATTCGATGAAGGCCGAGAAAGGGTTGAAGTGGGTCGAGAGCGATATGAGGACCGAGCCCGAGCCGATCAGGTTGAGCGTGGGGTAGAGATAGCCGTCGCCGCGCACCAGCGAGAGCTGCAGCGCCAGGTAGGAGCCGATGTAGAAGAAGACCCCGACGATGCCGATGTATTCGATCGTGCCCGCGCCAAGGAGCCCGACCACGAAGCCCGACACCGGCCCCAGTTCGCTTGCCGTCATCCGCCCTGCCCCCCGGTTTTCCGTGGTGCATCTGATAGCATTCCGGGCGGCGGGGGACAGCCGGGAATGGCGGGGGTTCGCCATCGCGGGCGGGTGCGGGGGAAAGGGGCCGGGGCGCCGTCGGCGGATCGGGTGACGGCGTCAGCCCGCCAGCGCCTCGTAGGCGCGTCCGGCCAGCGCCTTCAGGACCTCGCGCGGGGCCTCGCCCACCACCGCGCAGCCGAGGCCGCGGTCGATCCACCACCAGCCTTCGGTGCCCTCGCCGCGGGCGAGCCGGAGCGAGGTTTCGCTTCGTCCCGGCTGGGGGGCGATGAAGACGGTGACGCGGCGGCCGGTGGCGTCTTCGTAGAGCATCGCCGCCGCGGCACCGTTCGGCGCGGGGAGCACCCGGCCGCCGAGAAGCCGGAAGCCTTCGGCACCGAGGTCGGGCGGCGCGAGCGGGCGGCCGAGGCGGCGGGCGAACCATTCGGCGAGCCGCCCGGCGTCCGCGCTGCCGGCGACCGCCATCTCGACCGGATGGGCGATCTCGGAGGCATAGGTGCGGTGCGTCGCGAGCGCCGCCTGTGCAAGGCCGAGGCCTTCGGCCGTCGGGCCGCCGAGGCGCCCGGCGGCGAAGCCGAGCAGTGCGCCGGCCGCGAGGAACACAATTGCCGCCGCGAGCCGGCCCGGCGCGCCCCGGGACAGCGCCGCCCGCCCGCCGGTTGCCGCGCCGCGCCGTGCCCGCCCGACCGTGGCGCGCAGGCGGTCAGGCACGGGTTCATCGCCCACCGGGCCGTAAAGCGCCCGCAGCGCGGCGTCCTGGCGCGCCCATTCGGCAAGGCTGGCGGCATCCCGGCCGCCGGCGCCGGGCGCCGGGCCGGCGCTGCGTTCGAAGGCGTCGAGGCGGCGGATCAGGTCTTCGTCCGCAAGGATCGTGCGATCGGTCACGCGAGCGGCTCCTTCCTCAGTCCGGGCGCGGCGGACAGGTCCGACCCCGCCCCGCGATGGGTCATCTGCCGCAGCGCCGCCCGCGCCCGCCCGAGCCGCGAGACGAGCGTGCCTTCGGGAACCCCCAGCGCGTCGGCCGCCTCGGCCAGCCGCATGCCTTCGACCGCCACCAGCACCAGCGCCGCGCGCTGGTCGGCCGGAAGGCGGCCCATCGCGTCGTGCACCTCGACCAGCGCCATGTGCGCCTCCTGCCCGCCCTGCTGCGAGGGCCCGGGAAAGCGGTCGTCGGCGACAATCGTCAGATGCGCCCGCGCCCTGGCGTAGCGGTGATCGTCGCGCACCACGTTCAGCAGGACGCGGAAAAGCCAGGCGCGCAGCGAGCCTTCGTTGCGGTAGCGGTCACGATGCGCGATGGCGCGTTCGAGGCAGCCTTGGACGGCGTCGTCGGCCGCGTCGCGGTCGCGCAGAAGTGCCACCGCGTAGCGGCGGAGCGCGGGGATCGCGGCCTCGATCTCGTCCAGGGGCGCCAAGCGGGCGTTACTCCTCGCCGGTTGCCTCTGCGGCGTGCCAGACGCCCTTGACGCCGTCGCCGGTCACGTCGCCCGGGGCCTTGTCCTGCATCCAGAGGTACAGCGGCTTGCCGTAGAACGTCCACTGTTTCGTGCCGTCGGTCCGCTCGACGATGCCGAAATCCTTGTCGTCCGGCACGGCGTCGGCGGCGGCCAGGAGCGGCGGCCAGGCCTTGGCGCAGTCATCGTAGCAGGCGGACATGCCGCCTTGGTCCTTGTCGAAGGTATAGAGCGTCATGCCGCTGGTGTCGGTCAGGATCTTGCCGGGCGCGCTTTCGCTTTCCTTGATCGGGGTTTCGGCGAGCGCCACCGAGGCGGCAAGGCCGAGCAGGGCGGCGAGTGAGATGGCAGTCCGGGTCATCTGGCATCCTCCTATCGGGGTTCCTCAGGAAGGCAGACGCGGCGAAGGGCGGTTCCATCCCGTCCCGCCAGGCCGTCTCACGCGAACGTGACCCCGGCTTCGGCGCGCGTTCATGGGTGGTTCTCGAGCGGTGCGCGCGCGGCGCCTGTGCGGGAATGCGCTTCGACAAGCGGCGGCTTCCGCGCTAAGGCTCGCCCGCCGGACCCACCAGCGCCGCCCGCGGCGCAGCAACGACAGGGGCGCGAGCCGCCGCGATGGATGCTGACACCGCCCTGCCGCCCGGGGCCGGACCCGCCGTACCTCCGGCCGCCGCTGCCGGCGCGCCCCCGGATGCGCCCCCGACCCCCCGCTTCGTCACCGGAAGCCTGATGCGCCATGTCACCGTGATGGCGCTTTCGGGCACGCTGGGGCTGATGTTCACCTTCCTGATCGACTTCCTCGCGCTCTGGTGGATCGCCCGGCTCAAGCGCGAGGAACTGGTCGCCGCCGTCGGCATCGCCGGCACCATCCAGTTCGCGGTGATCTCGGTCGCGATCGGCATGATGATCGCCACCGTCGCGCTGGTGTCGCGCGCGATCGGGCAGGGCGACCGACAGAAGGCGCGGCGGATCGCGGGGTCCGGCGTGGTGATGGCGACCGGCGTGCTGACCGTGATCGCGCTTCTCGCCGCCGCGTTCCGCGGGCCTATCGTCGCGGCGAGCGGCGGCAGCGGGGCGGTGGCCGAGGCGGCGGAGCTTTTCATGCTCCTCTCGCTGCCGTCGATCCCGTTCCTGGCGCTCGGCATCCTCGGCTCGTCGGTGCTGCGCGCGGTGGGCGATGCCTGGCGGTCGATGGCGGTGACGATGGCGGCGGGCGCGGTGGCGGCAGTGCTCGACCCGATTCTGATCGTCTGGCTGCGCTGGGACGTGGCCGGGGCGGCGCTGTCGATCGACATCGCGCGGATCGTGATGGCGGCGCTGGCGCTGACCTGGGCGATCAGGGCGCACGATCTTCTGGCGGTGCCGTCGCTGGCCGATATCCGGGAATTCCTGAGCCCCTATCTGGCGCTGGCGCTGCCGGCGATCGCGACGCAGCTTTCGACGCCATTCGGCAGCTGGATCCTGACGCGCGAGATGGCCGGGCTGGGCGAAAGCGCCACCGCCGGCTGGGGAGTGGTGCTGCGGCTGACCATCCTGGCCTTCGGCGGGATTTTCGCGCTGTCGGGCGCGATCGGCGGGATCATCGGGCAGAATCTCGGGGCGGGGCGCCCGGACCGGGTGGCCGAGGCCTTCCTTGCCGCGCTGAAGTTCTGCCTGGCCTATACGGTTGTCGTCTGGGCCCTGATGGCGGCCCTGGCGGGGCCGATCGTGGCGACCTTCGGGCTTTCGGCGCAGGGCGCCGACGTGGTGCGCACCTTCACCCATTTCGCCGCCGGGTCCTTCGCCTTCACCGGGGCGCTTTTCGTGTCGAACGCGGCCTTCAACAACCTCGGCCGGCCGTTGCGCGCGACCGCCGCCAACTGGTCGCGCGACGGGCTTTTGATGTACCCTTTCGCGCTGGCCGGCGCGGCGCTTTTCGGCGCGACCGGGATCGTGCTGGCGCAGGCTTTCGCGAATGTGATCGTGGGCGGGCTTGCGGCATGGGCCGCCTGGGCCTTTATCCGGGGCATGCCGGCCAGAGCGCCGGCCCCTCGGCAAGGCTGAGGGCGCAACCCGAGGAACCCAGATGCTGAACGCGCTTTTCCGCAAAGCCCCCCGGATGCCCGACGCGGCCGAGGCCCTGCCCGGCCGCCCCGACCCGATCCCGACGGCCGAGGCGCATTTCCTGTCCGGCATTCCGCTGAAGTCGCCGCTGCCCGAGGGCATGCGCGAGGCGATGTTCGGGATGGGCTGCTTCTGGGGGGTGGAGCGGGTGTTCTGGAAGGTGCCCGGGGTGTGGCTGACGATGGTGGGCTACGCCGGCGGGACGACGCCGAACCCGACCTACCGCGAGGTCTGTTCGGGGATGACCGGGCACAACGAGGTGGTGAGGGTGATCCACGACCCCGCGAAGCTGAGCTACGAGGCGCTGCTGAAGGTGTTCTGGGAAGGCCACGACCCGACCCAGGGCATGCGGCAGGGCAATGACGTGGGCACCCAGTACCGGTCGGGCGTCTATGCCTTTGCCGAGGAGCAGGCCGAGGCCGCGCGGGAAAGCCGGGTGATGTACGGCAGGCGCCTGAAGGCGGCGGGGTTTGGGCCGATCACCACCGAGATCATTGACGCGCCGCCCTTCTATTTCGCCGAGGACTACCACCAGCAGTACCTGGCCAAGAACCCGGGCGGCTATTGCGGGGTCGGAGGAACGGGTGTGAGCTGCACGCTCGGCATGGGGGTCTGACGCGGCGCGTCCGGGCGGCGCGGGACGGGCGAGGTGGGGTGTTGCGGAGCCGGGGCATGCCCCGACCTACCAATGGCCCTTCCGGCGGTGCTATAGGACCGGCAGCCTGACCGGAGCGCCCCCGATGCCCACCTTTGCCGCGCTGACCACCCTTGCCGCGAAGCCGCCCGCCGAGGCGCTGGCACGCGCGCTTGAAGGGTTGTCGCCCGAACCCGCGGGCGTCGGCGTCTTCGAGATCGAGGACGGGTCGGGGCGCTTCGAGGTGGGGGCGTGGTTCGGGGACGCGCCGGACGGCACGCGGCTTGCGATCCTTGCCGAGGCCTTCGGGGCGGCGCCCTTCGCCGTTTCGGAAGTGCCGGAAACCGACTGGGTGGCGCATGTCCGGCGCGAGCTGCATCCGGTCGAGGCGGGGCGGTTCTTCCTTTTTGGCGGCCATGATGCCGACCGGGTGCCGGCGGGCAGGGTGCCGCTGCTGGTCGAGGCGCAGATGGCTTTCGGGACCGGCCACCACGCCACGACCAGGGGGTGCCTGCTGGCGATCGACCGGCTGGCGGCGGGTGGCGCGGCGCCGGCGCGGATTGCCGATATCGGCTGCGGGACGGCGGTGCTGGCGATGGCGGCGGCGCGCGTCTGGGACGGAGAGGTCATCGCCGCGGACAACGATCCGGTCGCGGTCGAGGTGGCGGAGGCCAACCTGGCGGCGAACGGCCTTGCGGGCCGGGTCCTCTGCCTTGAGGCCGAGGGCTTCGCACATCCCGGCCTTGCCGACGCGATGCCCTTCGATCTGGTGCTGGCCAATATCCTGAAGGGCCCGCTGATCCTGCTCGCTCCCGATATGGGCCGCGCGGTGGCGCCGGGGGGGCGGGCGATTCTGTCGGGCATCCTTGCCACGCAGGCCGAAGACGTGCTTGCCGCCTATGCCGCCTGCGGGTTTGTTGCCGAATTCCGCGACGACCTCGGCGAATGGACGACTTTGGTTCTGGCCCGCGTCCGACCGGCCGCCTGAACCGGCCGCGCCGCCGTTTCGCCACAATCCGGCCGCAGCCTTTCCCGTCATCCGAAGGCTTGCGGAGGTCGGACATGAACGATCCCAACATGCGCAACTTCTACGGCCGGCTTGGCCGGATCGAGGACATCCACCGAAAGGGCGGCGGCTTCGAGGCCGACGGGACGCTGGGGATGGCCTATTTCCGGCCAGAAGTCCGGCGCCGCCGGGGCGGCTGGCTGATGCCGGTGGTGCTGGTGCTGGCGATGATCGTGCTGATGAAGGCGGTGATCCTGGCCCATCTCGGCGCGGCCGCCTATGACGCGCGCGCCGCGAGCCTTGCCCAGGGCAGCACGTCGGACCGTCTGGGCGCCTATGTGTTGACCGCCGACCCGCTTACCTTGCAGGTCGCGGCGCTGTTCGGCCGCTTCGGGTTCTAGGAACTCACTACCTGAAAAACACAGAGCCGCTCCGGCAGCGCCGGAACGGCCCATCCGGAGTTCCGCATCGCCTCGGTCTCAGCGGCCGAGCGCGATGTCTTCGATATCGCCGCGGCTCAGCCCGATATCGTCGAGCTCACGGTCCGAAAGCTTGTGGAGCGCCTTGCGGGTGACGCGGGCGTCGTTCCAGGCGGCGAAGGCGGCGAAGGCGCCGGCGAAAATCGAGCTGCCGCCGAAGCTGGCCGAACGGTCGGTGGAAACGAGGGACATTTCTGAAGTTCCTTTGATCTGACTGCCTCTTTGGAGAGCGCCCGGGTCATCCCGTCCGCTCTCGTGGCCATGATCTAAGAAGCGTGGAAGGTCCGGGCAAGTGCGCCGGGATCAGTGCCGCTATGCAGCGAAAGCATAGGTCGAAGAATCGTCAACCTTTTGTAAAGAAAGTCTTTCTGCAACTGCGAAGAAGGTCGTTTTCAGGCGTCGGAGCGGCGGATTCCGACCATGCCGGTGACGGCAGGGAAACACCCGTCCGGGAGGCGTTTCCACCCGGGCGGATGCAATGGCGCTTCCCGATGTTCGCTTTTCGTGCTAGCCGTGGCGCAAAAGCAACAAGAGCAGGGAAGCGATGCGTGTTCTGGGAATCGATCCGGGGCTTCGCACGCTCGGATGGGGCATCGTCGATTCGGACAAGGGGCGGCTTGCCCATGTCGCGAACGGCTCGATCCGATCGGAGGGCGGCGAACTGGCGGCGCGGCTGGTGTCGCTTTACACCGCCCTGTGCGCGGTGATCGCAGCGCATGCGCCGGGCGCGGCGGCGGTCGAGGAAACCTTCGTGAACGTCAATGCCTCGGCGACGCTGAAGCTTGGCCAGGCGCGGGGCGTGGCGATGCTGGCCCCGGCGCTGGCCGGGCTGGCGGTCGGCGAATACGCGCCGAACGCGGTGAAGAAGGCGGTGGTGGGGGTGGGCCATGCCGACAAGGCGCAGGTCCTGCACATGGTCCGCCTGATGCTGCCGGGCTGCGCGCCCGCAGGCCCCGATGCGGCCGACGCGCTGGCCATCGCGATCTGCCACGCGCACCACCTTGAGACCGCCGCGCGCCTGACCCCGGTCCGTGCCGCGCCGGTGCAGGGAGTGCGGGCTTGATCGGGCGGCTTGCCGGTGTCGTCCTGTTCACCGGGCAGGATCACGTGATCCTCGACGTGCGGGGGGTGGGCTATGTCGTCCACGTCTCGGCCCGCACCCTCGCCGCGCTGCCGCCCGTCGGGCAGGCGGCGGCTCTGTGGACCGATCTTCTGGTGCGCGAGGATCTTCTGCAACTTTTCGGCTTCCTGACCCTTGCCGAGAAGGAATGGCACCGGCTTCTGATCTCGGTGCAGGGGGTCGGCGCCAAGGCGTCGATGTCGATCCTCGGCACGCTCGGGCCCGCTGCGGCCGGACGGGCGATCGCGCTGGGCGACTGGGCGGCGATCAAGGCCGCGCCGGGGATCGGGCCGAAGCTGGCGCAGAGGGTGGTGATGGAGCTGAAGGAGAAGGCGCCCGCGGTGATGGCGATGGGGGCGATGGGGGGGGCGATGGGCGAAGGCGGGGCCTTCGACGCCGCCGGGGCCTTCGAGGCCTTCGAACGCGACGCCGCCGCTACTTTGCCGACGGGAACAGCTACGCCCGCCACGCCGCCGCCTGCCGCCGCCACCGCCGACGCGCTCTCGGCGCTGATCAACCTCGGCTACGGGCAGGGCGAGGCCGCCGCCGCTGTCGCCACCGCCGCCGGCGCCGATCCTGGGGCCGCCTCGCCCGCGCTGATCCGGGCGGCGCTGAAGGCTTTGGCGCCGAAGCCATGACCCTCTCATTTTCGGTCCTGAAGTATCCCGGGGGGAGCCGCGCCAGCGGCGGGGGGCGGCGCCCCCCTTCTGCCGGTGATGCCCGATGACCACCCCCGACCCGACGCTGCGCCCCGCCCCGCAGGAGGGCGATCTCGACCGCTCGCTGCGCCCGCAGCGGCTCGACGATTTCGTTGGCCAGGAAGAGGCGCGGGCGAACCTGAAGGTGTTCATCGAAAGCGCCCGGCGGCGGGGCGAGGCGATGGACCACACGCTGTTCCACGGGCCGCCGGGTCTGGGCAAGACGACGCTCGCGCAGATCATGGCGCGGGAGCTCGGGGTGGGGTTCCGGATGACCTCGGGGCCGGTGCTGGCGCGGGCGGGCGACCTGGCCGCGATCCTGACCAATCTGGAGCCGCGCGATGTGCTCTTCATCGACGAGATCCACCGGCTGAACCCGGCGGTCGAGGAGGTGCTTTACCCTGCGCTCGAGGACTTCGCGCTGGACCTGGTGATCGGCGAGGGGCCGGCGGCGCGGACGGTGCGGATCGAATTGCAGCCCTTCACGCTGGTCGGGGCCACGACGCGGCTGGGGTTGCTGACCACGCCTTTGCGCGACCGCTTCGGCATTCCGACGCGGCTGACCTTCTATACCGAGGCCGAGCTTGACCACATCGTCACCCGGGGGGCGCGGCTTCTGGGGCTGCCGGCCGAACCCGAGGGCACGCGCGAGATCGCGCGGCGGGCGCGGGGGACGCCAAGGATCGCGGGGCGGCTTCTGCGCCGGGTGGCGGATTTCGTGCTGGTCGAGGGCGACGGGCGGCTGACCAAGGCCATCGCCGACCGGGCGCTGACGCGGCTCGGCGTGGATCACCTGGGGCTGGACGGGGCGGACCGGCGGTACCTGACGCTGATCGCCGAGAACTACGCGGGCGGGCCGGTGGGGGTGGAGACGCTGTCGGCCGCGCTGAGCGAGGCGCGGGATGCGATTGAGGAGGTGATCGAGCCGTTCCTGCTTCAGCAGGGGCTGATCCAGCGGACCCCGAGGGGGCGGATGCTGGCCGCCAAGGCCTGGGCGCATCTGGGGATGGCGGCGCCGGGTGCGCAGAGCGACCTGTTCGGGAAATAGGGCAGGCCCATGCCACCCCACCTCTTCCTCCTCCGCGTCTACTACGAGGATACCGACCTTGCCGGGATCGTCTACTACGCCAACTATCTGCGCTTCATCGAGCGGGCGCGAACGGAGTGGGTGCGGTCGCTGGGGGTGGATCAGGGGCGGCTGAAGGCTGAGGCGGGGATCGTCTTCGCGGTCAGGCGGGTGGAGGCGGACTACCTGGGCCCGGCGCGGTTCGACGATCTGGTCGAGGTCAGGACAGAAGCCTTGTCGGCCGGCGGGGCGCGGATCGTGCTTTCGCAAGACGTCTGGCGCGGCGAGACGCGGCTGTTTGCGGCGGTGGTGACGCTGGTTGCCCTGAGGGCCGACGGGCGGCCGGGGCGGCTCCCTGCCGGGATGTTGGCGGATGTTCGCCGGGGGGCTGAAACAAAGCCCGGGTGAGGCGGGCGGGGGCGCGGGCAAGGCGCGAAGGCGGGGTCGTCCCTGCCTGCACATCTGACGCAGATGTGTTGGCTTTCGCCAAGGAAACGGGGTATGAGCCTCGTCAAAGAGAGCGCTGCGGGACCACAATCGCGGCCACATTGGCGGGCAGACCTGATGAACACTGAAACCCTTGCGGCGGCGCAGGAGATCGACTTTTCGCTTCTCGCGCTGTTCCTGCGCGCCACGATCACCGTGAAGCTGGTGATGGTGATGCTCTTTGTCGCCTCGGTATGGTCCTGGGCGATCATCGTGCAGAAGTTTATCACCTATCGCCTCGCCCGGCGCGAGGCGGCGGAGTTCGACCGGGCCTTCTGGTCGGGCGAGCCCTTGGACGAGCTTTACGAGAAGATCGGCAGCCAGCCGGACGGGGCGAGCGAGAAGATCTTCGCCTCCGGCATGACCGAATGGCGCCGGTCGCACCGGCAGGACGGGGCGCTGATCGCGGGGGCGCAGGCGCGCATCGACCGGTCGATGGACGTGGCGATCGCCAAGGAGACCGAGCGGCTGACGGCGGGGCTGCCGTTCCTTGCCACCGTCGGGTCCACCGCGCCCTTCGTCGGGCTCTTCGGCACCGTCTGGGGTATCAAGGCGGCCTTCGAGCAGATCGCGATCAGCCAGAACACCTCGCTGGCGGTGGTGGCCCCGGGCATCGCCGAGGCGCTGGTGGCGACGGCGCTTGGCCTGGTGGCGGCGATTCCGGCAGTGATCTTCTACAATAAGCTTTCCACCGACAGCGACCGCATCGCTTCGGGCTACGACGCCTTCGCCGACGAGTTCGCCACGATCCTGTCGCGCCAGCTGGACGCCTGAGATGGCGGCGGGGGTGATGAAGGCCGGGGGCGGGCGGCGGCGGCGGGGGTCGCGGACGCGCGCGGCGATGATGAGCGAGATCAACGTCACGCCGTTCGTGGACGTGATGCTGGTCCTGCTGATCATCTTCATGGTGGCGGCACCGCTCTTGACCGTGGGCGTGCCCTTGGATCTGCCGAAGACCCAGGCGAAGTCGGTGCCGACCCAGCAGGAAGAGCCGCTGGCGATCTCGATCCAGGCGGACGGGACGATTTCGCTGCAGAACGAGCCGGTGGACGAGGCGGCGCTGATCCCGAAGCTGACCGCGATCGCGGCCGAACGGACGGACGACAAGCTGTTCCTGCGCGCCGACGGGTCGATCCCCTATGAACGCGTGGTGCAGGTGATGGGGGCGCTGAATGCGGGCGGGTTCAACAACATCATCCTGGTGACGGACGCGGGCGGGCCGGGCTTCGGCACCGGGCCCGGGCAGTGATCCGGCGATGGAGGCTTCCAGCTTCTGGCCGATGGAGCGGGCGGAACGGATCGGCCTGACCGCCTCGGCCGTCGGGCACGGCGGGCTTTTGCTGCTGCTCATGATCGGCGGGTTTTTCGGCCGGCCGGACCTGAGCCTGCCGGTGACGATGACCGAGGTGTCGGTGATCAGTTCGGACGAGTTCGCGGCGCTGCAGGCACGCGCGCCCACCGCGCCGGCGGAAAGCCCCGCCGTGCCGAGCGCGCCCGAGGCGGCGCCGGCCGGGGCAGAGGCGCCGGTGCCGGTCGAGGAGGCTGGG
>JBJXFU010000129.1:0-8237 GCA_046155885.1 Paracoccaceae bacterium | reverse complement strand
CAGCACCGCCAGCATCAGGAACGGCAGCACCATCGGCAGCGTGATCGACCAGAACTGCCGCCATTTCGACGCGCGGTCGACCTCGGCCGCCTCGTAGATGTAGTCGGGGATGGAGCGCAGGCCCGCGAGGCAGATCAGCATCACGAAGGGCGTCCACATCCAGGTGTCGACGATGACGATCGACCATTTCGCCCAGCCGCCGGGCCCGAGCATCGAGAAGCTGTCGGCCGGAATTCCGGTGAGGAACTCGACGGCGTAGTTCACCAGGCCGATCTGCGGCTGGTAGAGGAAGGTCCAGAAGTTGCCGACCACGGCCGGCGACAGCATCATCGGCAGGACGATCATCGTCGTCACCAGATCGTTGCCCCTGAACTTCCGGTTGATCAGCCAGGCCAGGGTGAAGCCGATCACCACCTGGAAGGCGATCGTCCAGAACAGGAAATGCGCGGTCGTCTGCATGTTCGACCAGGTGTCGGCATCCGTCAGGATCCGCGTGTAGTTGCGGATGCCGACCCATTTCACCTCGGCGTTGGGTTTGTTGGCGGCGAAGTTCGTGAACGAAAGCCGGATCGTCCAGATCAGCGGAAAGATGTTGACCGCGAGTAGAAGGAAGATGGTGGGCGCCACGAAAATCCAGGCGATGGCGCGGTCGCTGAGGCCCCGGATGCGACGGGCCACCGGATCGGGGGTCGCGCGGGCGATGCGGTCGGCTGGGGTGTCGGTCATTTTCGGGTACCGCGGGTCCGGGTGTCGGGCAACCGCTCAGCCTGACCCTCTCCCCCGCGGGGGAGAGGGAAGGTGCGGGCGGCGCCGTCGGGCTCATGATTTCAGAGGATGTCGCCAACGGCAACGCTGGCTCGCCTCTCCCCCGCAGGGGAGAGGCAGGGGTGAGGGGACCCCGGATCACGTCCGGGGTGTGACGCCCTACGGCGTCACAGCTTGCCGTCGTCCATGAAGACTTCCGTCCAGTCGGCGATCAGCCCGTCAAGCGCTTCCTTGGCGGTGCCGTTGCCGGCCACCACATAGTCGTGGATGCGCGCCTGCGACGCCTGCAGCAGCGAGGCGTAGGAGGGTTCCGCCCAGAAGTCCTTCACGATCGCCATCGAGTCGAGGAAGGTCTGCGCATAGGGCTGGCTGGCGGCGAAGCCCGGGTCTTCGACCACGGCGCGCAGGCACGAGAAGCCGCCCATCGACCACCACTTGTCCTGCACGTCCTTCTGCGCGAACCATTTGATGTAGGCCAGCGCGCCGTCCATGTTGTCGGTGTTGGCGACGACCGAGATGCCCTGCCCGCCGAGCTGCGCGAACTTCTCGCCGCCCGGGCCGGCGGGGTTCACCAGATAGCCGGTCTTGCCGCCGCCGACGTTCGGGTCGGCCTCGAAGCCCGGCCAGGTGAAGGCGAAGTTCATCTGCATCGCCACCTGCCCGGATTTGTAGGCGTCGATGCCCTCGCCCATGTAGGTGTTCGAGGTGCCCGGCGCGACGCAGCAGTCGTAGAGCGCCTTGTAGTACTCAAGGCCCGCGACCGCGCCTTCGGAGTTCACGAAGCCTTCCATGTCATAGGGCTTCTCGGGGTTGTCGTACTTGAAGCCGAAGGAATAGAGCACGTCCATCGCGCCCATGGTGATGCCTTCCGACCCGCGCTCGGTATAGATCGAGGCGCCGTAGACGGTCTTGCCGTCGATCTCGCGGCCCTGGAAGAACTCGGCCACTTCCTTCAGCTCGGCGAAGGTCGCGGGCGGCGTCAGGTCGCGGCCGGCCTTTTCCTTGAAGGCCGCCATGATATCGGGATTCTCGAACCAGTCCTTGCGGTAGGTCCAGCCGACCACGTCGCCGAAGGCCGGCAGCGACCAGTAGTTCGGGGTGTTCTTCGGCCATTCCGAATAGCCCGTCACCGTCGCCGGCACGAAGGCGTCCATCGAGATGCCGTTCTGGTCGAAGAAGTCGTTCAGCTTCACGTACCAGCCGTTCTCGGCCGCGCCGCCGATCCACTGGCTGTCGCCGATCATCAGGTCGCAGAGCTGGCCGCCGGAGTTCAACTCGTTCAGCATCCGGTCGGCGAAGTTGGGCCAGGGCACGAACTCGAAGTTCATCTTGATGCCCGACTCGGCCTCGAAGCCCTTGGAGAGCTCGACAAGCGCGTTGGCCGGGTCCCAGGCGGCCCAGCAGAGCGTCAGTTCGCCTTCGGCATAGGCGGCCGAGCCAAGGCCCGCGGCGATCGCCGTCGCGGCAAGCAGTCCGGTCTTTCTCATCGAAGATCCTCCCGTTGGGTTTGGCTTTCACGTCCCGAACCGACGGCCGGTCTCCGGTTCCGTCAGGTTATGGGTGAACCCTACAGAGGTACGTACCTCAAATCAAGCCGCTTCCGCACGAGCCCCGCCGGTATGCGCGTCTCCCGGCATTCGCGAGGGCCGGGAGACGTGTCTTATTGTGTTGTAAAAAAAGGAACTTTCACGGTCACAGCGCCAGCGACACCCAGGCCGCGTTCCGCTTCGACGACCGCACGCAGGCGTCGACGAAGGCCACGCCCAGGACCCCGTCCCGCACCGTCGGATAGACCGTTCCCTGTGGCGACGGCTGGCCCGCCTGACGGGCGCGAATCGCCCGCGCCGCCTCGGCGTAGATCGTCGCGAAGCCCTCCAGATAGCCCTCCGGGTGCCCCGGCGGCACCCGCGTCACCCGCCCCGCCGCCGCCCCCGATCCCGCCCCGCCCCGGGTGATCAGCCGCTTCGGCTGGCCGAGCGGCCCGTGCCAGAGGTAGTTCGGATCCTCCTGCGCCCAGCTCAGGCCCCCCTTCGTCCCGAAGACCCGCAGCCTGAGGCCGTTCTCGTTGCCCGGCGCCACCTGGCTGCACCAGAGCATGCCCCGCGCGCCGCCCCTGAAGCGCATCATCACATGGCCGTTGTCGTCCACCCGGCGCCCCGGCACGAAGCTCTGCAGGTCCGCCGAGAGGCTTTCCAGCTCCAGCCCGGTGACGAAGCCCGCCAGGTTGAAGGCATGCGTCCCGATATCCCCGGTCGAGCCGCCCGCGCCAGACCGCGCCGGGTCGGTCCGCCAGTCGGCCTGCTTCTGACCGGTCTGCTCGATGGGCTCGGTCAGCCAGTCCTGCACATATTCCACATTGACCAGCCGAAGCTCGCCCAATTCGCCCGCCGCCACCATCTCGCGCGCCTGCCGGATCATCGGATAGCCGGTGTAGTTGTGGGTCAGGATGAACAGCGCCGTCGACGCCTCGGCTGCGGCGGCAAGCTTCTTCGCCTCGGGCAGGGTCGCGGTCAGCGGCTTGTCGCAGATCACATGGATGCCGCGTTTGAGGAACGCCATCGCCGGGCCGGCATGGACATGGTTGGGGGTGACGATCGCCACCGCGTCGACCCCGTCCTTCCGCCGCGCCTCGGCCCTGGCCATTTCCTCCCAGGACCCGTAGCAGCGCTTCGGGTCGAGCCCGAGGTCGGCGCCCGAGGCGCGCGCCTTTTCCGGGGTCGCGCTCAGCGCCCCCGCCACCAGTTCGAACTGGTCGTCGATGCGGGCCGCGATGCGGTGCACGGCGCCGATGAAGGCCCCCTGCCCGCCGCCCACCATCCCCAGCCTCAGCCGCCGCCCGCCGATATCCGCGCGCCCTTCCACCATCTGTCATCCCTCCCGTTATGCCGCCGCCCATCCGTCGCGGTCGGGCCGTTTCCCGTCTCTCGCGGACCGCTTTCTCCCACCCGCCCCGCCGCGCCCCGAAGCCCCCGGCGCTCCCATCGGGGGAAGCCGCGCCCCGGCCTTCCGCCCGTCCGGAGAAGCGGATCGAACCGGTCTTCGTCGCGCGCGCCCCTTGCATTTTCGGTCCAGAAATATCCCCGGGTGGGTCCGGGAGGGCAGGCAGCCCTCCCGGCCTTGCCTCACAGCCCGAGCATCTTCCGGTTCGCCGCCTCGTCCGTGCCGCCGCCCGCGAAGTCGTCGAAGGCCCGCTCGGTCACCCGGATGATGTGGTGGCGCACGAACTCCGCGCCTTCCCGCGCCCCGTCCTCGGGGTGCTTCAGGCAGCATTCCCATTCCACCACCGCCCAGCCGTCATAGCCGTACTGGGTGAGCTTCGAGAATATCCCGCCGAAGTCGATCTGCCCGTCACCGAGGCTGCGGAAGCGCCCGGCGCGGTTGACCCAGGACTGGTAGCCTCCGTAAACCCCCTGCCGCCCGGTCGGGTTGAATTCGGCGTCCTTGACGTGGAACATCTTGATGCGTTCGTGGTAGATGTCGATATTGTCAAGGTAATCAAGCTGTTGCAGCAGATAGTGGCTGGGGTCGTAGAGCATGTTGGCGCGCTTGTGGCCCTTGAGGTGATCGAGGAACATCTCGAAGGTCACGCCGTCATGCAGGTCCTCGCTGGGGTGGATTTCGTAGCAGAGGTCCACGCCGCAGTCTTCGGCATGGTCGAGGATCGGCTTCCAGCGCCTGGCCAGTTCCGCGAAACCCGTCTCGACCAGCCCGGCGGGGCGCTGCGGGAAGGGATAGAGGAAGGGCCAGACGAGCGCGCCCGAGAAGGTGACGCTGGCCGCCAGCCCCATGTGCCTGGAGGCGGTCAGCGCCATCTTCACCTGATCGGCCGCCCAGGCCTGCCGGGCCTTGGGGTTCTTTCGCACCTCGGGGGGCGCGAAGCCGTCGAAGCCTTCGTCATAGACCGGGTGCACCGCGACAAGCTGGCCCTGCAGGTGCGTCGAAAGCTCGGTCACCGCCACCCCGTTGGCCGCCGCGACGCCCTTGATCTCGTCGCAGTAGTCCTTCGACGCGGCCGCCTTTTTCAGATCGAACAGCCGCCCGTCCCAGGTGGGTATCTGCACGCCGACATAGCCGCAGTCCGCCGCCCATCTGGTGATCCCCTTCCACGAATTGAACGGTGCCGCATCGCCTGCGAACTGCGCCAGAAACAGCGCCGGTCCCTTGATCGTCTTCATCGCCTTCCTCCCGTTTCCATCACGACCACTGAAGGTTCTCCTTCAGGAAAATGTCTATCCTGATCCGCTCTTGCGCGGTGACGATTCCGGTCCCGTCCGCCCGCGCCCGCAGCACCCGCAGGGCCGAGCGCACCACATGGCCCACATCCTGGTTGATCACCGCGTCGATCGCCCCCTGGTCGAGCCCGCGCCTGAGCGAGTCCGACAGTTCGTGCCCGATCACCACCGGACGCTCGCGCCACGGCGTCTCGGCCAGCACCCGCAGAAGGCCGCGATGCCCCGCCCCGATGCAATAGACCCCCGCGATGTCGGGCCAGGTCCCGGCGAGGCGCGGGAAGAGCGCGGCGAGCGTGTCGGAATCGTCGCGCGCCTCGAGCGAGGGCAGCACGCGCAGACCCGGGAACCGCGCGCCCATCACCTCGTCGAAGCCCAGCCGCCGCTCCAGATGGTCGCGCGCCAGCATCGAGCCGGCGATCACCGCCACGCTGCCGGCCCGCGGGCCGATGAAGCGGCCCATCAGCACGCCGGCCGTCCGTCCGGCCGCGCGGTTGTCGATGCCCGCGAAGTGGTCGCGCCCGGTGTCCGACAGGTCCGAGAACAGCGTCACCACCACCGCGCCGCGTTCGCGAAGGTGGCGCACGGCGTCGCGCACCTGCGGCGTGTCGGGCGCCAGGATCGCCGCGCCGTCGATGTCCTTGAGCCCGGAGACCGCGCGGGCCGCCGCGTGCGGGTCGAAGGCCGGGATTTCCACGGTTCCCACCGTCACCCGCTCGGCCCGCGCGCGGAACGCCGCCTCGGCCACCTCGGCATGCAGCGCCGAAAGGAACGAGCTTGTCGCCTCGGGCAGGACGAAGGCGAAGCGGTACTGCCGCCCGCGCGCCAGGTTGGCCGCCTGCAGGTCGCGCACATAGCCCAGATCGCTGATCGCCGCCTGCACCCGCGCCACGGTCTTCGCCCTGACGCCGGGCCGGGCGTTCAGCACCCGGTCCACGGTGGCAAGGCTCACCCCCGCCCGGCGCGCGATGTCATGGACCGTGGGCTTCATCATCCTGGGCGGGCTCATCCTTGGCGGAACCTTAGGCGAGGGCTCTGACGTACGTCAATCAGGCTGGACTCCCGCGCCGCCCGGCGGCACATCCCAAGATGACCGCGCGAAAGGCAGGGCATGGCCGCCGGAAACATCGTCTTCGACCTCGACGGCACGCTGATCGACAGCGCGCCGGACCTGGCCCGCGCCGCCAGCGAGGTGCTGGCCGCCGAGGGCCTCGCGCCGGTGACGCTGGCCGAGGTGACGGGGTTCATCGGCCACGGCACGCCGGTCTTCGTCGACCGGATGATGGCCCGCGCCGGCCTGCCGCCCGACCCCGCGACACACCGCCGGCTGCATGACGCCTACCTCGCCGCCTATGGCGACATCATCCGGCTGACCGTGCCCTATCCCGGCGTGCCCGGGGCGCTCGCGACGCTCGCGGCCGGGGGCTGGCGGATGGGCCTTTGCACCAACAAGCCGATGGCGCCCACCCGCGCCGCGCTGAGGCATTTCGGCTGGGAGGGGCTGTTCGCCAGCGTCACCGGCGGCGACAGCCTGCCCGAAAGAAAACCCGACCCCGCCCCCCTGCGCGCCTGCCTCGCGGCGCTGGGGGCGGGCCCTTCCGTCTATGTGGGCGACAGCGAGGTCGACGGCGAAACGGCGGCGCGCGCCGGGGTGCCCTTCCTTCTGTTCACCGGCGGCTACCGCAAGCGCGCGGTCGCCGACATTCCCCACCGCGCCGCCTTCGCGGACTGGGCCGCGCTGCCGGCGCTGGCGCGAGAGGCGGTGAAGTAAGGGGGGCGCGGCCGGTTCTTGCCGAACGCCGGCTTTCACCGCTTTCCCTGGCCCGGGCCATCGCCTGGGGCATGCGGACCGAATCCGCCCCCCGGCCGGGGGCCAACGCCCCCGGCCAGCGCCTGCCCACCCTGCCGCGCCACGGGCGCGGCGTTCTTCGCTGAAACGCGCCACCGGCGCGTTTCCGGGCGCTCATCACCCAGGGGCGCAGGCGCTTTGCGCCAGCCCGGTCAGACGCTGGCCTGCCGGGGTCGCATCGGGTGCGCGGCCGGGCGGCGCCGTGGTTGCTGCGGGCGGGGCGGGGCAGTGCCTCGCCCGTCTCCGCCCGACTGGTACGCCCGTCAGGCTGAACCGGATGGCCCCCGCCCCCGCCGCGCGCCGTTAGCGACAGCCCCCATTGACCCCGGCGGCATCCGGGCTATTGCGGCCCCGCCAGCTCCCGAAAGGCCCGCCCGATGACCAACCCGCCGCCCCTGACCGGCATCCGCGTCCTCGCCGTCGAGCAATACGGCGCGGGCCCCTTCTGCTCGATGCACCTTTCCGACATGGGCGCCGAGGTGATCAAGATCGAGGACCCCGCCACCGGCGACAGTTCGCGCCATACCGGCCCGCATTTCCTCGGGCCCGGCGACAGCCAGTTCTACCACTCGCTGAACCTCGGCAAGAAATCCCTCGCCCTCGACCTTCGCTCGGCCGAGGGCCGCGCGGTCTTCCGCCGCCTCGCCGGCACCGCCGACATCGTGCTGAACAACCTGCGCGGCGACCAGCCGGGCAAGCTCGGCCTCACCTACGACGCACTCGGCCGCGTCAACGCGCGCCTCGTCTGCGGCCACCTTTCGGGCTATGGCCGGGTGGGCGAGCGCGCCGCCTGGCCCGCCTACGATTACCTCGCCCAGGCCGAGGCCGGGTTCCTGTCGGTCACCGGCGAACCCGGATCGGCCCCCGCCCGCATGGGCCTGCCGGTGGTGGATTTCCTCACCGGCCTCAGCCTCGCCGTCGGCCTCGCCTCGGCGCTTGTCGGCGCGCTGAAGACGGGTCGCGGCCGCGACGTGGACGTGACGCTTTACGATGTCGCCATGCACCAGCTCACCTATCCCGGCGCCTGGTATCTGAACGAGGGCGACGAGATCGGGCGCCGCCCCCGCTCGGGCCATCCCTCGATCGTGCCCTGCGAGGCCTTCCCGACGAAGGACGGGCGGATGTTCCTGATGTGCATCCTGCCGAAGTTCTGGGAGGAGATGTGCGCGGTGATCGGCCGGCCGGAAATGGCCCGGGACCCGCTTTTCGCCACGCCCGAGGCGCGCTGGAGGAACCGCGAGCCGCTTGTCGCGATCATCGACGAAAGGCTGTCCCACAAGACCAGCGCCGAATGGATGCGGCTTTTCGCCGGCCGCGTCCCGGCCGCGCCGATCCTTACCCTCGGCCAGGCGCTCGACAACCCCTACTTCGCGGCCACCGGCGGGCTGCAGACC
>JBJXFU010000124.1:0-18018 GCA_046155885.1 Paracoccaceae bacterium | reverse complement strand
ATCGGCGGCGGCAGGGGCGGGAGCCGGCAGCGCGTCTACCGGCAGGAGCGAAGGGTAGGGCGCGGCGAGCGCCTCGGGGCTTACGGCGGCCGTCACTTCCGGGAAGGGCGTGCAGCCCGGAAGGGCGAGAAGAAGGATGGCGGCGAATCTGCCCACTGCGCTGCACGTCCGGTTGTTGCCGCCTAAGCCTAGACCGTTTCGTGCCCGAAGTGAAACGTGCGGGCCCCGGGCCTTCGTCGCCCTGCGGCTTGGCATTGTACTGAACGGGCGTTCATATACGCTCACCGGATGGCCCGCAAAACCGGATCGCATTCCGACCTGACGCGCCCGCGCATCCGCGCGGCGGCGCTGACGCTTTTCGCCCGCCACGGATACGCGGCGGTGACGATGCGCCAGATCGCGGCCGAGGTGGGGGTGCAGGCGGGGGCGCTTTACCTTTACACGCCCGACAAGCAGTCGCTGCTCTTCGACCTGCTCAAGGCGCATATGGACGAGCTTCTGGCCGCCTGGGCCGGGGTGCCCCCCGAAGCCGAGCCGGCCGCCCGGCTCGAAGCCTTCGTCCGCTTCCACATCCGCTTCAACCTTGTCCGGCCGGAAGCGGTGTTCCTGTCCTACATGGAACTGAGGAACCTGGCGCCCGACAACCTGGCGGCGATCGCCGGCCTGCGGAAGTCGTACGAAGACAGCCTTGCCGCGATCCTCGCCGAGGGCCAGGCGCAGGGCCGCTTCACCATCGCCGATCTGCGGCTCGCCACGATGGCGATCATCGCCATGCTGACCGGCATCGCCACCTGGTACCGCGAGGGCGGGCGACTTTCGCTCGACCGGGTCGAACGCATCTACTGGAACATGGTGCGGCGGCTGGTGAAGGCCTGAGCGCCCCTGAGCGCCCCTGAGGGCCCCCGAGGGCCCCCGAGGGCCCCCGAGAGGGCCCCCGAGGGCCGGTGAGGGCCGGTGAGCGACCGGATTTCCGGCGCGCCGTCACGGGCGCGGCACCGAAATGTCGCGGACGGGCGCGCCACGCCTGCCTCCGGGCGTATCTGTGCCCGCGGAACGCGGAGGGACAGCAGTGAAGATCGGATTCATCGGACTTGGCAGCGCGGGGGGCAACCTCGCCGGAACCCTTCTCAGGAACGGCGTCGGGCTGACGGTCCTCGACCTCGACACGGACCGCGTGGCCGACTTCGTGGCGCGCGGCGCGAAGGCCGGCACCACGCCCGCCGCGATGCTCGCCGACTGCGGCACGGTGATCACCTGCCTGCCTTCGCCCAAGGCCTCGGCGGCGGTGGTCGAGGGGCCGGGCGGGCTCCTGGAGGCGATGGGCCCGGGCAGGACCTGGCTCGAAATGTCCACCACCGACGAGGCCGAGGTCCTGCGGCTGAACGCGAAGGTCACGGCGAAGGGCGGGCGGATGGCGGATGTCCCGGTCTCGGGGGGGGTCCACCGCGCCGCTACCGGCAACATCTCGGTCTACGCGGGCTGCGACCGGGCGACGTTCGAGGATATCCTGCCGATCCTCACCATCATCGGGCGGAACGTGCTGCATACCGGCCCGCTCGGCTCGGCCAGCGTGCTGAAGGTGATGACCAACTACCTCGCCACCGCGAACCTGCTGACGCTCTGTGAGGCGCTGGTGACGATGAAGGCCGCCGGCATGGACATGGACACGACCTACGAGGCGATCCGCATATCCTCGGGCACCTCCTTCACCCATGAAACCGAAAGCCAGCTGATCCTGTCGGGCTCGCGCGACGTGAACTTCACCATGGACCTGGTGCAGAAGGATATCGGGCTTTTCCAGAAGATCGCCGAGGCGCATGGCGTGCCTTTGGAAATCTCGCCCCTGATGATCGCCATCTTCGACGACGCGCAGGCCCGCTACGGGGTGCGCGCGCAGTCCGACCGGGTGATCGAGCGGCTGGAAGAGGCGACGGGGCTGAAGATCCTGGCCGACGGCTTTCCGCTGGACCTCGTGGACGACGAGCCCGAGGGGCGCGGCGCCGAGGTGGTGCCGCGCAGCCGCCGCGGCTGACGCCGGGGGCCGGGCCTCAACAGATCGTGGGATCGAAGACCACCTGGCTGGCAAAGCGCGGCCGGGTGGTGATGAAGGTCGTGTACCATTGCGGGTTGAGGCCGATCCGGAAGATCGGCTGGAAGGCCATGAAGGTCTCGACCAGCACGACGGTATCGCCGACCGGAAGGTTCGGCAGCTTGGACTTCTGCAGGTCGATCGTTGCGTCGGTCTGCTTGGGGTACTTGGACGGGTTGGTCGAATAGGAACAGAACGTCCGGTACTTGTTCTGCGCGCCGTCCCAATAGACGCTCGACACCCGCACTGCCGTCGGCTGGGTCGAGAAGGTCAGGTAGTCGAAGACCGTGTTCAGCCCGTTCAGGTAGGCGGCGTTGACCGTGTTGGTCTCGCGCGACAGCATGTCGGCGATGGTGTAGCCGGCCTTCAGCGTCATGTTCTTCTGGCGGTAGGCGTCGAAGAAGGTGAAGGACGCCATGTACCACCACAGAAGGAAGGTACAGGCCAGCACCCCTTCGATCGGGGTCGAGCCTTCGGCGTTCTGCGCGAAGAAGGAAAGCCTGACGCGAAGGCGGCGAAGCGGGTTCATCTTCAGCCTCCTGGGGTCGGTTCGTTGACGAAGGCGGTGGCCGCGACCAGCGCATAGGCGCCGGTGTTGTCCTTCGGCAGCGCGAAGCCCAAGCCCGACATCGGGAACAGCGGCACAAACTTCGCGCAGGCGCGGATCAGCATCATCTCGTCGCCGGTGCCGCTGGTGAAGGTGGTGACCGGCTGCACCACGGCGGCGCGGTCAACGCAGGTCGGCCCGCTCGACAGGGGCTGCCAAGTGACCTTGCTGACCGGGCGCAGCTCGACCAGAAGCGCGTTCAGGCAGTTCGGGATGACCCCCGCCAGATTGCAGATGTCGCGCCGGATCGTGTCGTGGTTGGGCGGCGTGTAGGTGCCCAGCCGCAGCCCGCGCACCGTCAGGTCGACCGCGCGTTCAAGCATCACGTGCCGGACCATCAGCACACCCATCTCGACCGACGAGACGACGAGGATCAGAAAGAAGGGCGCGAAGATCACGAAGGGGATGGTCGATGACCCCTCTTCGCTCCGGGCCGCGGCCCGGAGCCGGAACTTCATTCTGGCGAGAAGCGCGCGCATCACTGGGTCAGCCGCAGCTTGTTGATCGAACTGGCGATCGCCGCGAAGGCGGTCGAAATGTCGATGCCGTTGGCCGCGTAGTAGTGCGCGGGCGAGCTTGCGCAGCTGCGCAGCAGGTTCGCCCCGGCGGTCGGCGCCTCGAACCCGATCGAGAAGATCGTGGCGCCCTTGGTCTTCGCCGCCGAGCAGATGTTCAGCGTCTGCGCGTCCTTGACGCTCGCGATGCCGATGTTCGTTCCGCCGCCGCCCGGCCGCCACTGGTTGCGCACGGTTGTTCCGAAGGCTGGGCTGACGACGTTGTCTGCGAACCCGCGCAACGTGACCTTCTTCCAGACTTCGGGCCAGGTCAGCGGGATCGCGTCGCCCGGGTCGCCCGAATTGTCGCCATAGGGCAAGTTGCGCCAGGTGCCGGTGGCCTTGTTGTAGTACTTGCCCGTCGCGGTGTTGAAGATCGAGTACTGAGAGTACGACGTCGAGTTGGCGGCGAAGCTCGTGTTGCCGAAAACGATCGAGTTGCCCTGCTGGTAGGCGTCAGTCAGCTTGTACTCGGTTGTGTTGGCGCCGTCCGTCATCACCACGACGACCTTCAACGCCTCCTTGTTCCCGTAGGCATAGGGTCGGTCGCCGAGCGCGGCCGGCCGCTTGCCGCCGGCGACGTAGGCGTCCATCACGCCTTGCATCGACGGGTCAAGCAATGCTGCGCCCCATTTCATGCCAAGGTCGATCGAGGTGTTGCCGTCTGCCGTCAGCGCATCGATTGAATTCTTCAGCGCCGTGCGGTCGCCCGAGAAGGGAATGATGTCGCGGTGCCTGCCCGGCGCGCAGTTCCAGGTCTGGGCCGCAAATGACGAGTTGAACGGGTCGAAATGGCCGTTGCGGCGATAGAGCCGGTCGGTCACCGCGAAGCCGAAGCTCATCGCCGCCGTCTGGAAATCGGCCGGATTGAATTCCATACAGTAGGACGAGGTATGGGGCGCGGTCACGTTGAAGTACTGCATCAGATCGGGGCCGACGCTGACCTGCGTGTCATAGGTGATGATCGACATCGAGATCTTGCCCGCCTCGACCGAGTCGAACATCGTGTCGATGAATTCCTTGGCGGCGACCTTCAGGTTCACCAGCCGGCTGTTCGAACCCATCGAGCCCGACACGTCGAGCACCAGCGAGATTTCGACCTGCCCGATCCGCTCCTCGGCGGTGCCGTTCGCCGGGGCGGTCAGCTGTTTGACGCCGACCATGTTCATGAACCAGGTCGGCATCTGTTCGGTGACATGCGCCTCGACCGTGCGCCATTCGTTGAAGCTGCCCTGCGCGATGACGATCTCGCTGTCTTTCGGCGGCGTCAGGCCGGCCTTCACGAAGTAGTCCTTCACCACCGCCTTCGGCTCGAGCGTCTGGTTGAGGTCGGCCGCCGCCAGCACGGCGCGGTCGATGGTGTTCTGGAGGGTCGTCCGCCGCTCTTCGAACCGCATGACATCGAGCGCCACGCCGGCCATGAGCAGCATGATGACGAAGCAGAAGAGCCCGAAGATCAGCAGCGAGCCTTCCTCGTCACGGCGGAACCGCGAAAGCCGGCGAATCAGGCCGCCGTCGACAAGAGGAAGTCCATACATGTCCACAACCCTCAACTTTCACCATTTTCCGGCGAATTCGCCCGACCTGGGCGCCTACCGGATGCCGGATGACATGGCAGTTACCTCGGAACTTGCGGCGAAAATGAGGCGATGCCCAAGGCGGATGCGGGAAATTGAATCTTCCGCGAACGATCCCGGCGCTGCGCCTTGGATTGTCCGTTTTGCGCGAACGGAGCGCTTGGCACCGGGGTCGCCGGCGGCCATCCTCCGGTGTCCGGGAACGGTCCGGGAAGCGGCGAATGCAATGTTCACGACTTCCGGCTAGGCTGGGATTCGCCAGATCGGGCCAACGGGGCCGCCCGGTCGTCACGCATGCGCCCCGGCAGCGTCGGGAGGGACCTGTGATGGAAAGCGACCGCGAGCCGAGTTTCCGGCAATCCGTAGACCTTATGTTCAGCCGCGCCGTCGCCGCGATGGACCTTCCGGCGGGTCTGGAAGAGAAGATCCGCGTCTGCAACTCGACCTACACGGTGCGCTTCGGCGTGCGCCTGCGCGGCCGGATCGAAACCTTCACCGGCTACCGCGCGGTGCATTCCGAACATTTCGAACCGGTGAAGGGCGGCATCCGCTATGCGCCTAACGTCAACCAGGACGAGGTCGAGGCGCTGGCCGCGCTGATGACCTACAAATGCGCGGTGGTCGAGGCGCCCTTCGGCGGATCGAAGGGCGGGCTCTGCATCGACCCGCGCAAGTATGACGTGCACGAGCTGGAACAGATCACCCGCCGCTTCGCCTTCGAACTGATCAAGCGCGACCTGATCAACCCCAGCCAGAACGTCCCGGCCCCCGACATGGGCACGGGCGAACGCGAAATGGCCTGAATCGCCGACCAGTACGCGCGCATGAACACCACCGACATCAACGCCAAGGCCTGCGTGACGGGCAAGCCGCTGAACGCCGGCGGCATCCACGGCCGGGTCGAAGCGACAGGCCGCGGCATCCAGTACGCGCTGCGCGAATTCTTCCGCCACCCCGAAGACACCGCAAAGGCCCGCCTTTCGGGCAGCCTCGACGGCAAGCGCGTCGTCGTGCAGGGCCTCGGCAACGTCGGCTACCACGCCGCGAAGTTCGTCTCCGAGGAAGACGGCAGCAAGGTCGTCGGCATCATCGAACGCGACGGCGGCATCTGGAACGACGCCGGGCTCGACGTCGAAGCCGTCAGCCGCCACCTGAAGGCGACAGGCGGCGTTCATGATTTCCCCGGCGCCACCTACACGCAGAACGGCGCGCTCTTGCTCGAGGCGGACTGCGACATCCTGATCCCGGCAGCGATGGAGGGGGTGATCCACCTCGGCAACGCCGGCGCCGTCCGCGCGCCGCTGATCATCGAGGCGGCGAACGGCCCCATCACCGCCGGCGCCGACGAAATCCTGCGTGCCAAGGGCACGGTCATCATTCCGGACCTTTACGCCAATGCCGGCGGGGTGACGGTCAGCTATTTCGAATGGGTGAAGAACCTGTCGCACATCCGCTTCGGCCGGATGCAGCGGCGCCAGGAAGAGGGGCGGCACCTGCTGCTGGTGGCCGAACTGGAACGGCTGTCCTCGGACAAGGGCCTCGGCTGGTCTTTGTCGCCCGGCTTCAAGGAACGCTACCTGCGCGGGGCGGACGAGCTGGAACTGGTCCGATCCGGCCTCGATGACACGATGCGCATCGCCTACCAGTCGATGCGCGAACTCTGGATGGGCCGGCCCGACGTGACCGACCTGCGCATGGCGGCCTACATCGTGGCCATCGGCCGCGTCGCGGCGAGCTACACGGCGAAGGGGCTCTGAGCGGCGGGGTACGAGCCCCGTCTCCGGCACCCCGCACCCGTCGGCCCCGGCCCCTTGCGCGGGCGGGCCGGGCGCAGCCTCCGGCCCCGATCCCGCCGGCAGCGGCGGCGGTCCGGTTGTGCCCTTATCCCCGCCCGCGATCCTGTCCCGACGGGCGCCGCCGTTCTCACCACGGCAATTGAAAGCGCTTAAGGAGTTTACCGTTTCGCAATGTGAAACGGTCGCGCAAACCTGTTCAAGGAAAGGGTTTTCCGCTGCCGAAAGCGCAGTGAACAGTCAAGGGAACTCACTACAATCGTCGCCGCCGCCCCAATTTCGCCTTGGACTCAGAGCTTCGTCCACACCCGGGGGCGTCGCTAAAAGACAACGGGTCAACCGTCTGTCGCCGAGGAGAAGGTGTAATGGTGTCTTTCCGCATGTCGCGGCCCTTTCGCCTTCGCCGGTTCAGACGGGACGAAGACGGGGCCGTTTCGGTCGAAGCCGTGCTCTGGGTTCCGTTCTTCGTCATGATGGTCGCCTTCGCGACCGACGTGTCGCTGGTCTTCCACGCGCAAAGCCGGCTCCTGCAGGTCGCGCAGGATGTGAACCGGGCGATCTCGGTCGGGCGCATCACCTCGACCACCACCGCCGCCTCGACCATCGTGGCGTCGCTGCCCAACTACAAGAACGTCACCGCCACGGTCGACGTGACCAACGGCATCATCACCGCCGACGTCAACGTCCCGGTGAAGAGCGTCGTGGCGATCGGCTGGGTCACCAAGATCATGGCCTCGAAAATCTACGTGCGCAGCCAGCAATACGCGGAGCAATGAGATGACGACGAAATCCCTCCGCACCTTCCTCGCGGCCGAGGACGGGGTCGCCACCGTCTTCAACCTCTTCGTCTTCATGATGATGGCGATCCTGCTCGGCCTCTCCATCGACGTGGCCAACGCCTACAAGGCGCGTACCCAGATGCAGATCGCCGCCGACACCGCGAGCCATGCGGCACTTTACGCCCGCGCCACCAATACCTCGGCGAACGCGATCACCAAGGCCGTCAACGTCGCCACCTACAACATGGGCAACGACAAGGAAGGCACCGGGGCGATCAAGGTCAGCGATGTCGAGTTCGGCACCTGGAACGACCAGACCCGGGTCTTCACCGTCAGCGCGACCTCGAAGTCGGCGGTGCGCGTGACCGCCATCCGCAACACCGCGCGCGGCAACGGCGTCAGCACCTATCTGCTGGAGTTCATCGGCCTCAAGGACTGGGACGTGAAGACCACCTCGGTCGCCACCACCTACCGCCCGGCCTGCCTGCGTGAAGGCTTCACCGCCAAGGGCATCGTCGACATCCAGTCCAACAACGGCTTCTACAACGGCTTCTGTCTGCACTCGAACACCTACATCTCGATCAACCAGAACAACTACTTCGAAGCCGGCACCATCGTCTCGATGCCGAACACCGACAACCTGCAACTGCCGGCCTCGGGCTTCACCAAGAACGTCGGCCTCGCCGCCGCGCTGCGCGAGGCCTTCTACCAGGTCCGGATCGTCAGCCGCATCCAGCCGATCATCACCAGCCTCTTGGCCGGCGAAACCACCTACCGGCCCGACTACATCACCAGCGGCACCGTCATCAACATTTCCGGCAAGACGGTTTCGCCCAGCGACTTCACCCTCGGGCGCGTGCACAAGCTCATGTGCAACAGCGGCAACAAGGTCACGCTGAACAACGGCACGTACAAAAGCGTCGTCATCATCGCCAGCTGCCCGGTGACCTTCTCGAACGGGGTGATCCTCGAGGATGTGGTCTTCGGCAACTCCAGCACCGATTCGAAATCCTACAGCTCGCCTTCGGGCCTACAGATCGGCAAGGACGACCATTGCGTTGCCGGCGGCGGGGCCCAGCTTCTGACCCTGGGCGGCGCCAGCTTCGCCTCGAAGATGCAGACCTACGGCGGCCAGATCATCGCGGTGGGCGACGTGAGCTTCGCCGCCCAGGCCGACGGGATCGAAGGCACCTCGATCGTCTCGGGCGGCCGCATCGACGGCACCTCGAACATGACGATGGGCCTGTGCAATGCCGGCATGGAGGACAACTTCGAACTCGACTATTACCGCGTCGTCATGTGACCGGCCGACCCGGCGCTGACATCGCGGCCCGGCCCTCCAAAGGCTGGGCCGCCGTCTTTTTCCTGCAAGCCGTCGCCGGCGGCCGCCCGTCATTTCGCCGCCCGCATGCGACAGAATATGTCGCTCGGGGGCCTTGGCTCCGCCGCCGCGCTTGATACTGTCGCAAGGGGCGGGGTGCGCGGCGGCGCGTGCCCCGGCTGCAAGGCGAGGCGGGCATGCGCTATTCCGGTTTCAGGGTCTTCACCGAAGGGCTCTTCGGCAACAAGGGCTGGGCGCCCGCCTGGCGCAGCCCCGACCCGAAGCCCGAATATGACATCGTCATCATCGGCGGCGGCGGGCACGGGCTGTCGACCGCCTATTACCTCGCGAAGAACCACGGGCTGCGGAACATCGCCGTCATCGAAAAGGGCTACCTCGGCGGCGGCAACGTGGGCCGCAACACCACCATCGTGCGCGCCAACTACTTCCTGCCCGGCAACCAGGAATTCTACAGCCATTCCCTGAAGCTCTGGGAAGGGCTGGAAAGCGAGCTGAACTACAACGTGATGCACAGCCAAAGGGGCCTCATCAACCTCTTCCACTCCGACGGCCAGCGCGACGCCTTCGCCCGGCGCGGCAACGCGATGGTGAACCAGGGCGACGACGCGATCCTGCTCGATCGCGAAGGCGTCCGCCGCCATCTGCCCTACCTCGATTTCGACAACCACCGTTTCCCCGTCTACGGCGGGCTCCTGCACCCGCGCGGCGGCACCGCGCGGCACGACGCGGTCGCCTGGGGCTACGCGCGGGGGGCCGATCAGCGCGGCGTCGATCTGATCCAGAACTGCGAAGTGACCGGGATCGACATCGAAGGCGGAAAAGTGAAAGGCATCCAGACCTCGCGCGGGGCGATCCGGGCCAAAAAGGTTGGAATCGTGGTAGCCGGCCGCTCCGGCCAGGTGGCCGCGATGGCGGGCATGCGGCTGCCGATCGAAAGCCACATCCTCCAGGCCTTCGTGACCGAGGGGCTGAAGCCGGTGATCCACCACGTCGTCAGCTTCGGCATGGGGCACTTCTACATGAGCCAGTCCGACAAGGGCGGCCTCGTCTTCGGCGGTGACCTCGACTTCTACGCCTCCTACGCCGCGCGCGGCAACCTGCCGATGGTCGAACACGTGATGGAGGCGGGGATGAGCCTGATGCCGATGATCGGCAAGGCCCGCGTCCTGCGGTCCTGGGGCGGCATCATGGACATGTCGCCCGACGGCTCGCCGATCATCGACAAGACCCATATCGACGGGCTCTTCATCGACTGCGGCTGGAACTACGGGGGCTTCAAGGCCGTGCCCGCATCCGGCTGGTGCATGGCCCACCTGATGGCCACCGGAGAGCCCCACCCCGTCGCCCGCCGCTACCGCCTCGACCGCTTCCTGACCGGCCACCTCATCGACGAGGAAGGCAAGGGCAGCCAGCATAATTTGCATTGAGACAGCCATGCGCCTGACCTGCCCCCTCTGCGGCGACCGTGACCACCGGGAGTTCTACTACTACGGCGCCTCCGACTACCTCACCCGCCCCGGCCCGGAGGGCGACGCAGCCGCGTGGGACGACTACCTGCACCTCCGCGACAACCCGGCGGGGGTCACCAAAGACGTCTGGCAGCACGAATACGGCTGCGCCGCCTGGATCGAGGTGACGCGCAACACCGTCACCCACGCGGTCCTTTCCGCCCGCCTGGTCGCCGACCGCGCCGCCCCCGAACCCGCCCCCGAACCCGCCCCTGAAAAGCCCAGACGCGCCCGCCGCGCCGCGAAGGGAGACGCCGCATGAGGCTGGAAACCAGGGGCCGCATCGACCGCCGCGTGCCGGTCGGCTTCCGCTTCGACGGCCGCGACTACCTCGGCTTCGAGGGCGACACGCTCGCCTCGGCGCTGCTCGGCGAGGGCGTGAAGGTCTTCGCCCGCTCCTTCAAGTACCACCGCCCGCGCGGCCCGCTGACCGCCGGATCCGACGACCCCAACGCGCTTGTCACCATCGGCAGCGGCGCGGCGCAGGTCCCGAACGTGCGGGCGACCGTGCAGGAGGTCTATTCCGGCCTCGAGGCGCGCGGCCAGAACGCCTGGCCCTCGGTCAACCATGACTTCGGCGCGGTCAACGACCTTCTGTGGCGCTTCCTCAGCGCGGGCTTCTACTACAAGACCTTCATGTGGCCCCGCGCGCTTTGGGAAAAGCTCTACGAACCCGCGATCCGCCGCGCGGCGGGCCTCGGCTCGCTCTCCGGCCTGACCAACGAAGCGAAGTACGAGAAGGCCTTCGCCCACTGCGACCTTCTGGTCATCGGCGCGGGCCCGGCGGGCCTGATGGCCGCCCTCACTGCCGCCCGCGCCGGGGCCGACGTGATCCTGGCCGACGAAGACGCCCGCATGGGCGGAAGGCTTCTGGCCGAAGAGGAAGAGGTCGGCGGCACCTCCGGCCACCTTTGGGCCGCCGGGGCGGTGGCCGAACTCGCCGCGCTTCCGAATGTCCGCCTGATGCCCCGCACCACCGTCACCGGCGCCTACGACCACGGCACCTTCGGCGCGCTGGAGCGGGTGGGCCTGCACCTGTCGCAGCCATCGCCCGACCTGCCGCTGGAATGCTTCTGGCGGATCGCCGCGAAGCGCGCCGTCCTCTGCGGCGGGGCGCATGAACGGCTGATCGCCTTCCCCGCGAACGACCGCCCCGGCATCATGACCGCCGGCGCCGTCCGCGCCTACCTCAACCGGTGGGGCGTGGCGCCGGGCAAGCGCGTCACCGTCTTTTGCAACAACGACAGCGCCCACCGCACCGCCCGCGACCTGCTCGCGGCGGGTGTCCAGGTCGCCGCCATCGTCGACACCCGCCCCGACGCCACCGCCGCCCCCGCCGGGGTCGAGCTGATCGCCGGGGGCCAGATCACCGGCACCCACGGCCGCCACGGCCTGTCCGCCGTCACCGTCCGCCTGCCCGGCGGCGCCACGCGCGAGATCCGCACCGATTGCCTTGCCGTCTCGGGCGGCTGGAACCCCTCGGTGCACCTCACCTGCCACATGAACGGCCGCCCCGTGTGGGACGACCTCATCGCCGCCTTCGTCCCCGCCGAAGCCGCCATCCCCGGGCTTGAGCCCGCCGGCGCCGCGCGCGGCCGCTTCACCACCGCCGCCGCCCTGGCCGACGGCCAGTCCGCCGCCCTCCGCGCACTCGCGGACCTTGGCCGCACCGCCGCGAAGACTGAGCTTCCCCAGGCCGAAGACGGCGCCACCGCCATCCGCGCCTTCTGGGAAGTGTCGGTCCCGAAGATCACCCGCGCCTGGCTCGACATGGCCAATGACGTGACCACCAAGGACATCAGGCTCGCCGCGCAGGAAAACTACGCCTCGGTCGAGCATATGAAGCGCTACACGACGCAAGGCATGGCGCCCGATCAGGGCAAGATGTCGAACGTCTCCGCGCTGGCCATCCTGGCCGATGCCACCGGGCGCGGCATCCCGGAAACCGGGACCACGACCTACCGGCCGCCCTTCACGCCGATCTCCATCGCCGCCCTCGGCGCCGGGGCGCAAGGGCCGGGCTTCGCGCCGCAGCGCTTCACCACCTCGCACAAGGCATCCCTCGAACGCGGCGCCCCGATGATCGAGGCGGGGCTCTGGTACCGCCCCAGCTACTTCCCGAGGCCCGGCGAAAAGACCTGGCGCGAGGCCTGCGACCGCGAGGTGCAGATGGTCCGCTCGCGCGTCGGCGTGGCCGATGTCTCGACACTCGGCAAGATCGACATCCAGGGGGCCGATGCCCCCCGCTTCCTCGACCTTGTCTATACCAACACCTTCTCGACCCTTCCCGTGGGCCGCGTCCGCTATGGCCTGATGCTGCGCGAAGACGGGATGGTGCATGACGACGGCACCTCGGCCCGCCTGTCGGAAAGCCAGTACCTGATGACCACCACGACGGTTGCCGCCGGGCTGGTGATGAAGCATCTGGAATTCATCCATCAGGCGCATGTGCCCGACTGGGACGTCCGCATGATCTCGGTCACCGAGGCCTGGGCGCAGTTCGCCGTCGCCGGGCCGCTGGCGCGCAACCTGCTGAACACCCTTCTCGCCGATCCGCTGGACGAAGCCGCCTTCCCCTTCATGTCCTGCGGCGACGTGACTGTCATGGGCGTCCGCGCCCGGCTTTTCCGCATCTCCTTCTCGGGCGAGGTCGGCTTTGAAATCGCCGTCCCTTCCCGCTACGGCGAGGCGCTCTACCGCGACCTCGTGGCCCGGGCCGAGGCGCTGGGCGGCGGCGCCTACGGGATGGAGGCGCTGAACGTGCTCCGCATCGAAAAGGGCTTCATCACGCATGCCGAAATCCACGGCCGCATCACCGCCTTCGACCTCGGGATGGAGGGGATGGTCAGCAAGAAGAAGGACTGCATCGGCCAGGGCGCGAGCCGCCGCCCCGGCCTTTCGGGCCCGGACCGTGAACAGCTCGTGGGGCTGAAGCCGGTGCAGGCGGGCCGTGCGCTGACCGCCGGTGCGCATCTTTTCAGGCAGGGCGACCAGGCGGTGACCGCCAACGACCAGGGCTATGTCACCTCGGTCGGCCACTCGCCGACGCTTGGGCATTCCATCGGCCTTGGCTTTCTCAGGAATGGCCGGGCGCGCAAGGGCGAGGTGATCCGCTTCGTCGATCACCTCCGGCATTCGGACTTCCTGGTGGAAGTGGCCGACCCGGTGTTCTTCGACCCCGAGGGAGGGCGCATGCGTGGCTAGCCTGATCGAGAAAAGCGCCTGCGACGGGCTCCTGCCGGTCCGGGCCGGGGAGTTGATGCTGGAAGAGGCCGACCTCGGCCGGATCACCTCGGTCGCCCCGTTCCGGGGGCAGGCGGGCGCGGCCGACGCGGCGCTGCGGAAGCTCGGCTTGGGGTCCCCGGCGCCGAACACGGCGCTTGCGACCGGCGCTGCGGCGATCGTCTGGACCGGGCGCAGGCAGGCCTTCCTGATCGGGGCCGAGCCTGCGGGGCTTGCGGGCCTTGCCGCGCTGACCGACCAGACCGACGGCTGGGCGGCGCTCGAGATGTCCGGCGCGGGCTGGCGCGAGGCTCTCGCCCGGCTTGTCGGCATCGACCTCCGCCCCGCCGCCTTCGGCCCCGGCCAGGCGGCGCGGACGCCGCTCAACCACATGGCCTGCGTGCTCTGGTGCGTCGCGGCAGACCGGGTGCGCATCCTTGTCTTCCGCTCGATGGCCAAGACGGCGGTGCACGAACTGTGCGAAGCGATGACCACCGTCGCGGCGCGGGCGAGGGCGTAGGCCCGGGCTTCCAATCGGCTCTTCGCATCACACCCCGATCGTCTCCCGACCCAACACGCCCCGGCGAAAGCCGGGGCCCCGATTCCCGTGACGCGCGGCGGGCCGTGACCTGCGGCCTTCGCCGGGGCGAGGAGCCGGCGGAAAGACCCAGGCCTTCCGATTCGCCGAAGATGGTTAACGCCCCTCCCGTTGCCACCGCGTATGTACGCTCGGCATACGCTCAGCATACGTTCAGGATACCTCCAGCATACCTGCCGCAAACTGATCCGGGGGCGGATTAACGCAGCGCCCGCAGGCACTTGCGCGCAATCTTCGCACGCCGGCCGAAATCCCCTGTGGACAACCCCCGCAACCCGCTTGCGGGCCGGCGCGCGGGCAATGGATAGTCCCCCGATGACCCTTCCCAACGGCTTCCTCGACGACCTCCGCACCCGCGTCACCCTCTCCCAGGTGGTGGGCCGCAAGGTTGTCTGGGATGAACGGAAATCCAACCGGGGCAAGGGCGATCTCTGGGCACCATGCCCCTTCCACCAGGAAAAAACCGCGTCTTTCCATGTGGATGACCGGAAAGGCTTCTACTACTGCTTCGGCTGCCACGCCAAGGGCGATGCCCTGACCTTCCTGCGCGAAACCGCCAACCTTGGGTTCATGGACGCGGTCGAGGCGCTGGCCCGCGAAGCGGGCGTCCCGATGCCCGCCCAGGACCCGCGCGCCGCCGAAACCGCCGGGCGGCGGACCCAGCTTTTCGAAGCGATGGAGGCCGCCGTCCGCCACTACCGCATGCAGCTCCGCGCCTCGGCCGGATCGGCGGCGCGCGACTACCTGAAGCGGCGCGGCCTCAGCGATTCCACTATGGATAGATTCGACATCGGCTGGGCCCCCGATGTGCGCCAAGGCGTCTCCACCGCCCTCACCGCCGCCGGACTGAAGCCCGAAACCCTGATCGCCGCCGGCCTCGTCGCCGAACCCGACAACGGCAAAGGCCCCCCCTACGACCGCTTCCGCGGCCGCATCATCTTCCCCATCCGCGACCCCCGCGGCCGCTGCATCGCGCTGGGGGGACGCTCGCTCGACCCCAATGCGCGGGCCAAGTACCTGAATTCGCCCGAAACTGAGATCTTCGACAAGGGCCGCACGCTCTTCAACGCCGGCCCCGCACGGGGCGCCGTGGGCAAGGACCAGCCGCTGATCGTCACCGAAGGCTACATGGACGTGATCGCCCTGGTCGAGGCGGGGTTCGAAGGCGCCGTGGCCCCGATGGGCACCGCCATCACCGAAGAGCAACTCGCCGCGCTCTGGGCCATCCACCCCGAACCCGTCGTCGCGCTTGACGGCGACGCCGCGGGCCTGCGCGCCGCGATGAAGCTCGTCGACCTCGCGCTCCCCCGGATCGAGGCGGGCCAGTCCCTCCGCTTCGCCATCCTGCCCGGCGCGATGGACCCCGACGACCTGATCCGCGCCAAGGGCCCCGGCGCGATGCGCGAGGTCCTGGCCGCCGCCGAGCCGATGGTGGCGCTTCTCTGGCGGCGCGAAACCGAAGGCCAGGTGCTGGACAGCCCCGAACGCCGCGCGACGCTCGACAAACGCCTGCGCGAGGTGCTGCGCACCATCCACGACCCCTCGATCCGCGCCCATTACGCCGCCGAAATCGGCCGCCTCCGCGCCGACGCCTTCGGCGGCGCTTCCAATCGCGCCCTGCCGGGGCAAAAGGGCGGCCGCTTCGCCCGTGGCGACAGGTTCCGCCCGCCACCCGGCGGGCCGCTTGCCGCCACCCGCACCTCGCCTCTCGCCCGTGCCGACGGCCCCGGAACCGAAGACCGCCTGCGCGAGGCGATGATCCTCGCCATCGCCGCCACCCACCCCGCGCTGGTCCCCGAATTCGAATCCGACCTGTCGCGCCTCGACATGACCGGGCCGGGCCATGCCGTGCTGCGCGACGCGCTGCTGGCCCGCGCCGCGGCGGGGGCCGGTGCGGCGCTGCCACCCGATCCGGCCGCCACCCTTGAAAAGACGCTCGCGCTCGCCCAAATCCGCATCGCGCCCCCGATCCGCCGCCCGGACGACCTGGCCCTCGCCCGTCTCGCGCTGGCCGAGGAACTCGCCAAGCTGACCGCCCGGCGCGGTGCCGAGGCGGAAATCGGCGAGGCGATGGACGACCTTGCCGGGCTTCCTGACGAAGGCCTGACCTGGCGGCTGGCCCGCGCCGCCGAGGCGCGCCGCCAGGCCGATGCCGCCGGCACCCAGGGCGCGGCCGAGCCGGGCGAGGACCGTGCGGCGCTGTCGGCCGCGCTGCAACGGCTGATCGATGACGAGGTATGGGTGAAGCGCCGGCGCTGACTTTCCGGGCCTGTGATTCGCGCTATTGATTCGCTAGAAGCATCCGACGCGATTCGCCCCCCCTTTCGTGCCACGGGGGAAGCCCCGCGCCGCCCACCTTTCGGGGAGCCACATGGCCGCCAAGGACACCGACGACGAAAAGCCCGCCGAACAGGAATCCGACCACTCGCTCGACATGAGCCAGGCGGCGGTGAAGCGGATGATCGCCGAAGCGCGCGAACGGGGCTACATCACCTACGACCAGCTGAACGCCGTCCTGCCGCCGGAACAGGCGTCCTCCGAGCAGATCGAGGACGTGATGTCGATGCTGTCCGAAATGGGCATCAACATCATCGAGGAGGAAGAGGCCGAAGAGGGCGAGGCCGCCACCGCCGGCGCCGTCGTCGAAGCCTCCACCTCGCGCGAAATCGCCGTCGCCGCGCCGACGGGCGAGGCGCTCGACCGCACCGACGATCCGGTGCGGATGTACCTGCGCGAGATGGGGTCGGTCGAACTGCTCTCCCGCGAAGGCGAAATCGCCATCGCCAAGCGCATCGAGGCCGGCCGCAACACGATGATCGCGGGCCTGTGCGAAAGCCCGCTGACCTTCCAAGCCATCACCATCTGGCGCGACGAGCTTCTGAACGAAGACATCCTGCTGCGCGACGTCATCGATCTTGAGGCCACCTTCGGCCGCACGCTCGACGGCGAGGCCGAGCTGGGTGAGGCGATCGGCGTCGATCTCGGCGAGGCCGCCGACCGCCCTGCCGCCGGACCCGAGGGCGAACCCGAGCTCGACGCCGACGGCAACCCGATCCTGCGCGAAACCGAAGACGACGAGGATGACGAAGCCTCGGCTATGTCGCTTGCCGCGATGGAAGCGACGCTGAAGCCGCGCGTGCTCGAAACGCTGGAACACATCGCGCGCGACTACGTCCTGCTTGCCGAGATGCAGGACCTGCGCATGTCGGCGACGCTGAACGAGGACGACACGTTCACGAAGGAAGACGAGGCCGCCTATCAGAAGCTGCGGTCGGAAATCGTCGAACTGGTAAACGAGTTGCACCTGCACAACAACCGCATCGAGGCGCTGATCGACCAGCTCTACGGCATAAACCGCAAGATCATGGGCATCGATTCGAACATGGTCCGGCTGGCCGATGCCGCGCGGATCAACCGCCGCGAGTTCATCGACGAATACCGCGGCTACGAGTTGGACCCCACCTGGCTTGACCGCATGGCGCGGAAAGCCGGGCGCGGCTGGCAGTCGCTGGTCGAGAAGAGCCAGGACAAGGTCGAGGGCCTGCGCGCCGAAATGGCGACCATCGGCCAGTACGTCGGCGTCGACATCGGCGAGTTCCGCCGCATCGTCTCCCAGGTCCAGAAGGGCGAGAAAGAGGCGCGGCAGGCCAAGAAGGAAATGGTCGAAGCGAACCTTCGGCTGGTTATCTCGATCGCCAAGAAATACACGAACCGGGGCCTGCAATTCCTTGATCTCATTCAGGAAGGCAACATCGGCCTGATGAAGGCCGTGGACAAGTTCGAGTACCGGCGCGGCTACAAGTTCAGCACTTATGCAACATGGTGGATCCGGCAGGCCATCACCCGGTCCATCGCCGACCAGGCCCGCACCATCCGCATTCCCGTGCACATGATCGAGACCATCAACAAGCTGGTCCGCACCGGCCGCCAGATGCTGCACGAGATCGGC
>JBJXFU010000105.1:0-58934 GCA_046155885.1 Paracoccaceae bacterium | reverse complement strand
GGCAAGGGTGACCGGCATGAGGTGGGAGGGTCGATGGACCCTCCCAAGGAGGCGGGGGCGATGCCGGGAGGAGGCTTTCCGCCCCTACCTGCTCAACCCCCCCGCCAGCGTCGGCACATCCAGCGCCGCGAAGCCGTAGTGCCTCAGCCAGCGCAGGTCGCTTTCGAAGAAGGCCCGCAGGTCGGGGATGCCGTATTTCAGCATTGCGATGCGGTCGATGCCCATGCCGAAGGCGAAGCCCTGCCACCGGTCGGGGTCCACCCCGGCCGCCGCCAGCACCTTGGGATGGACCATGCCCGAGCCGAGGATCTCCAGCCAGCTTTCGCCCTGCCCGATCTTCAGCTGCCCGCCGGCCCAGGAGCAGCGGATATCGACCTCGGCGGAGGGTTCGGTGAAGGGGAAGTGGCTGGCGCGGAAGCGCAGTTCGACGCCCTCGACCTCGAAATAGGCGCGGCAGAATTCCTCAAGCACCCACTTGAGGTTGGCCATGCTGATGTCGCGGTCGATGGCCAGCCCCTCGACCTGGTGGAACATCGGCGTATGGGTCTGGTCCATGTCCATGCGGTAGACGCGGCCCGGGGCGATGACCCGGATCGGGGCGCCCTGGGCCATCATGGCGCGGATCTGCACCGGCGAGGTATGGGTGCGCAGGACGTGCGGGGGGCGGGTGTCGCCTGCGGCGCGGGCCATGAAGAAGGTGTCGTGCTCCTGCCGGGCGGGGTGTTCGGGCGGGATGTTGAGCGCGTCGAAGTTGTACCAGTCGCTTTCCACCTGCGGGCCTTCGGCGACCGAACAGCCCATGTCGGCGAAGATCGCGGTGACTTCCTCGGTGACCTGGGAGACGGGGTGGATGGTGCCGCGCGGACGCGGACGCGAGGGCAGGGTCACGTCGAGCCATTCGGACTTGAGCCGCTCGTCGAGCGCGGCATCGGCGAGCGCCGCCTTGCGCGCCCGCAGCGCGGCGTCGATTTCGTCCTTCAGGCCGTTCAGCGCCGCGCCCGCCGCCTTGCGGTCGTCCGGCGCCATCCGGCCGAGCGTCGCCATCAGCGCGCTGACCTCGCCCTTCTTGCCGAGGGCGGCGATGCGGACCTCTTCCAGGGCGGATTCGTCGGCGGCCCGGCCGACCGCAGCAAGATAGCGGCCCTTCAGTTCGTCCAGTCCCTGCATCCCGGTCCCCGCTGCCGATGCCGGACGGTGCTAGCGGGAAGCGCCCGCCACTGCAAGTTCGGCAGAGCGATCGCCCGGCACGGTCACTTCGAGCAGGCAACGACGTCGGCGGCTTGCCCCGAGATGCCGGTCAGGGGCACGTAGTTCTTGATCCCCGCCGCATCGGCGCCGACGGTGCGGAACCCGACCTGCGGGTCGATGATCACAAGCTTCGTGGGATCGCCCGCAGCCGGTCCGGTGCAGACAGTGAAATGCCCGCCGCCCTTCGCCCAGCGCCAACCGACCAGACAGGGGTTCTTCGGTGTCGAAGCCTTCATCTTCTCAAGAAACCCGGTCTCGTCCTTCGGCAGCACCGTTCCCCTTACAGGGTTGGGCTGAAGCCCCAGCGCCATCACCGCCATCTGCGGGTTCGTGCCCTGTTTCTCCCAGTCATGCGCGTGGGTGATCGAGGCATCGAAGAGCGACGTGCCGGTGTTCATCTGCCCGGTTTCCTTCATCGCAATCGCATTGCGGATCATCGCCTCGGTCAGCCGGCCCTTCGCCTCGGGGTAGAGCGCAAGCTTGACGATCAGGACCGTGGCGCAGACGCAGGAATTGCCATGCTGCTGGATGGTGAAGTTGTGCCAGACGCCGTCCGGACCGCGCGCATCGACGATCCGCCCTGCCGGCAGCACGACGAGCGTCGGGGCCGCCGGCGCCGCGGGGGTCGCCGGTGCCGGCGGGGTCCCCGGCGGCGGAGCCGGCATGTAGGGCCTGAGCGAAGTGTTCACCGCGCCGTCGGCCGCGAGTTCGTCGAAGAGACGCTCGACGGTGCCTTTGCCGGACACATCTTTCGTCGAGTTGCGGATGCTGGCCTTCCACTGGCCGGTCCGGTTCTGCATCTTGATCCAAAGCGCGAGCGCGTCCGCGATGGCCTGCCGCTGCATCTGATTGCCCGTCGCGGAGTTCCCGCAGCGCTCGAATGCCGAGTCGACCGCCTTCAGTTCAGTGCTGCGCGGCTTGGCGAAGCGCGAAGTCTCACTCTTCCAGGTCGTGTAGAGCATGCCACCCCCGCGATCGTTCCGGATTCCGCCAAGGCCGGAGGAATCGCCCTGCCAACGGTAGCGCGACGTCGCGGGTCGCGACAGATCAAAGCGAACCCGAGGGAAGGTGGCGCGCGACGGCCCGCCCCGCGCGGGTTCCTGCGGGGGGCGGGTCCGACACTCGGGTTCCGGCGCGCTCGCGCAGCCCTCAGGCCGCCGCTTTCGCCTTTTCGACGATGGCGCCGAAGCTTTCGGGTTCGTTCACGGCGAGATCGGCGAGGACCTTGCGGTCGACCTCGATCCCGGCCTTCGACAGGAGATTGACGAAGCGCGAGTAGGTCATTTCGGCATCGACCAGCCGGACGGCGGCGTTGATCCGCTGGATCCAGAGCGCGCGGAAGTTGCGCTTGCGCTGCTTCCTGTCACGGGTGGCGTACTGGTTGGCCTTGTCGACCGCCTGGGTGGCGGTGCGGAAGTTCTTGGAGCGGAATCCGTAGTAGCCGGACGCGGCCTTCAGAACCTTCTTGTGGCGGGCATGGGTGACCTTGCCGGATTTGACGCGGGACATGTGACGGGCTCCTCAGCGGTCGTAGGGCATGTATTTCTTGACGATCTTCGCGTCGGAATCGCTCAGGAGCATCGTCCCTGTCGCGTTCCGCACGAAATCCGTCGAGCGCTTAATCATGCCGTGACGCTTGCCGGCGACGCCGGCCTTGACGTGCCCGTTGGCCGTCATCCTGAACCGCTTCTTGGCGGCCGATTTGGTCTTCATCTTGGGCATTTCGATCTCCGGTCGTTACAGGCGCGACTCGGCATGCCACATCGGCCGGCCGCGCGGGAAGGATAAGCCGCGCCCTATACGCGGGGCGGGTGCGGTTGGCAAGGGTCCGGCTCAGGCGCGGCCGCCGGCGCGGGGCCAGCGCCGGTGCAGCCGGTCGATGACGAAGGGATGCGCATGCGCGGCGCCGTCTCCGGCCAGGTGCGGGTGGCCGGGCGGCAGGTCGGGGTGGGCATGTGCGACGGCTTCGGGGTCATGCGCGGGCCAGAGCCGCAGGGTGGCGATCAGGGCGGTGCCGCCGAGCGCGGCCAGCGCCAGGCCGGCGAACGGCAATCCCGCCGACGCGCCGAGCCAGCCGGCCAGCGGATAGGCGAAAAGCCAGGCGGCGTGCGACAGCGCGAACTGCGCGGCGAAGACGGCCGGGCGGTCTTCGGCCCGGGCCGAGCGGGTCAGGATGCGCCCGACGGGAACCTGGGTCATCGCGAAGCCGAACCCCACCGCCGCCCAGAGCGCGGCAAGCGACGGCAGCCCGGTCGCGGCCGCGCTGGCCGCCACCCCGGCCAGCATCAGCGCCGCCCCCGCGATCATCGCGCGCCGGTCGCCCACGGTTTCCAGCAGCCGTGGCAGGGCAAGAGCCGCCAGCATCGACCCGCCCCCGAAGGCCGCGAAGGCCAGCGCGACCTGCGGTTCGCCCGACCCGAAACGACCCTCGACGAAGACGACGGTGTTGACATAGACTATCGCCCCCGCCGCCGCCGTCGCAAACTCCAGCGCCAGCGCGCCGCGGAGCCGGGGTGTCCGCAGATAGATGCGAACCCCGGCGGAAGCAGCCGCGAGAAATCGCTCTCCGGGGCCTTCGGGGCGGGGCGGAACGTCCGCCGTTCCGACCAGAAGCGCCGAGGCCGCGAAGCCCGCGACGGTTCCGGCGAAGAGGACCGGGAAGCCGACCACGGAAAGCAGCGCGGCGGCGAGGAGCGGCGAGGCGATCTGCTCCATGTCCTCGGTCAGCCGCAAGAGCGACAGGGCGCGGGTATAGTCGCGTTCGCCGGGAAAGATGTCGGGGATCGCGGCCTGGAAAGCCGGCGTGAAGGCCGCCGAGGCTGCCTGCAGAAGGAAGATCAGGACGTAGATCTGCCAGACCTCGGTGACGAAGGGCAGCGCGGCGACAACCGCCGCCCTGACGCAGTCCAGCCCGACAAGGAAGGCCCGGCGCGGCAGGCGTGCGGCGAGAGCGGCGGCGAAGGGCGCGAGCGTGACATAGGCGATCATCTTGATCGCCAGCGCGGTCCCCAGGATCAGCCCGGCATCCTCGCCGCCGATGCGGAAGGCGAGCAGGCCGAGCGCCACCGTCGCGAGCCCCGTCCCGACAAGCGCGAGCGCCTGCGCCGCGAAGAGGTGGCGGAAAACGGGGGTCTTCAGAAGCGACAGCATGCCCCGACAGTGGTGAACCGGCAGCCGCAGGGAAAGGGGCGTTTTCGCCCCGCTTTCAGTGCAGGTAGCGGTCCGCCACCCGGACCACGACCTGCGGCAGGTCCTGGAACCGGTAGCCGCCGGGATGCTCGGAAACCGCCGTGACGATCATCGCGCCGCCGATCACCGCGGCGATGGTCGCGACCCTGGGTGCCCGCCCCGCCGAAAAGGCCGACACGATCGCCGGAAAGGTCAGCGCGGCGACCGCGATTCCGATGACAAGGACAAGGTCTGTGTCCATGCCAAGCCTCCCTGACAGCCAAGAGTGACTTTATTCGGGGTCGGTCCGGAAAATCAACCGCTCGTCGCAGGGGGCGACGCGAAGGATATTGGTGGTGCCCTGCACGTTGAAGGGCACACCCGCCGTCACGACGATCTGGTCTTTGTCGGTCGCGAAGCCGTGGTCGCGCGCGGCCCGCGCGGCGTTCACCACCGCCATCTTGAAGCGGTCCACGCTGCCGGTCAGCACGCAATGCACCCCCCAGGTCAGGCAGAGCCGCCGCAGCGTCCGCGTTTCGGGCGTCAGGGCCAGGATCGGCACCCGGGGGCGTTCGCGCGCCACCAGGCTTGCGGTGGTGCCGGACTGGCTGAAGCAGCAGATGGCGCTGATGTTCGTGGCCTCGGCAATCTCGCGCGCTGCGGCGACGATGCCGTCGGCGACCGACATCCGGTCGATCTTGCGGCTCGATTCGATGACCTCGCGGTAGGTCGGGTCGCTTTCGACCGATTTCGCCACGTTATCCATCGTCGTCACCGCCTCGACCGGGTACTTTCCGGCCGCCGATTCCGCCGACAGCATCACCGCGTCGGCGCCTTCGTAGATCGCGGTCGCCACGTCGCTGACTTCGGCGCGCGTCGGGACCGGGCTTTCGATCATCGATTCCAGCATCTGCGTCGCCACGATCACCGGCTTGGCCGCGGACCGGCACATCCTGACCAGCCGCTTCTGGATCGGCGGCACCGAATGCACCGGCAGTTCCACCCCCAGGTCGCCCCGCGCCACCATGATCCCGTCGCTGACGTCGAGAATCTCCGCGAAGGCCTTCACCGCCGCCGGCTTCTCGATCTTCGACAGGATCGCGGCGCGGCCGTTCGCCAGATCGCGCGCTTCGCGCACGTCCTGCGGGCGCTGCACAAAGGACAGCGCCAGCCAGTCGACGCCGAGCCGGCAGGCGAATTCCAGATCGGTCTTGTCCTTTTCGGACAGCGCGGTCAGCGGCAGCACCACGTCCGGCACGTTCACGCCCTTGCGGTTCGAGATGGTGCCGCCGACCACCACCGTGCAGTCGGCGAAATCCGGCCCGCAGGCATCGACGCGCAACCGGATCTTCCCGTCGTTGACCAGCAGCGACGAACCCGGTTCCAGCGCGATCAGGATTTCCTTGTGCGGCAGGCAGACGCGGGTGGCGTCGCCCTCGGCGGGGTTCAGATCGAAGCGGAGCTTCTGCCCGACGGCCAGTTCCTCCGACCCGTTCCGGAACACCCCTACCCGCAGCTTCGGCCCCTGGAGGTCAGCGAGCACCGCGATCGGGCGGCCGACATCGGCCTCGACCTTGCGGATGATGTCGTAGCGGGCCTTCTGATCCTCGTGCGTGCCGTGGCTCATGTTCAGCCGGAACACGTCGGCCCCCGCCTCGAACAACGCGCGGATGGTCTTGTAGTCGCTGGATGCGGGGCCGAGCGTGGCCACGATCTTGACGTTGCGCAGGCGTCTCATCCGCGTGTGCCCCCGGGGTCATGTTACCGCTCGCGGGCGGCGCGCGCTTTCTATGGCGGGATTCGCCGCGCACGGCAACTGGCGCTTCCTGCCCGCTTCGCCTAAGCAGGCGAAGGCTGCGCCGGGAAGCGGAAAGTTGTCAGAGGACTCCTACGAAATCGTTGGCGAGGACCGAGCCGGGCCCTGGCTTCTTACCTGCGACCACGCTTCGAACCGCGTGCCCACGTGGGTCGCCGGCGGCGATCTCGGCCTTTCGCCCGCCGACATGGCGCGCCACATCGCGCTTGACGTGGGCGCTGCGGGGCTGACGCTGGCGCTGGCTGCGGCGCTGGACGCCCCTGCGATTCTTTCCCGCTTCTCGCGCCTGGTCATCGACCCCAATCGCGGCGAGGACGACCCGACGCTGGTGATGAAGCTTTACGACGGCACCATCATCCCGGCGAACCGCCACGCCGACGGGGACGAGACCGGCCGCCGCCTGGCCCGCCTTTACCGGCCCTATCATGATGCGCTCGAAACTCTCGCGGCGCGCCGCCACGGCACCGCGATCTGCGCCGTGCACAGTTTCACCCCCTGTCTGAAGGGCCGCCCCCCCCGCCCCTGGCAGGTGGGCGTCCTTTATTCGCACCGCGACACCCGGCTTGCCTTGCCGCTGCTGCGCCGCCTGGCCGCCGAACCGGACCTGACCGTGGGTGACAACGAGCCCTACGCGGGTCACCTCGACGGCGATGCCATCGACCGGCATGCGCTGGTACCGGGCCGCCCCAACGTGCTGATCGAGGTGAGGAACGATCTGATCCGCGACATCGGGGGGCAGGCCCGCTGGGCCGCCCGGCTGGCCCCGATCCTTGCGGCCGCGCGCGCCGAGGCGGGGGTGTGACCATGTCTGAGGGAAGCGACGCGGTGATCTTCGACCTTGACGGGACGCTGATCGACACCGAGCGGCTTTATGTCGATTGTGCCGTCGCCGCGCTGGCCCATCTCGGCCACGGCGTGGCGCGCGACTTCGTGCTGACGCTGGTCGGCCATTCCGACAGCGAAGGCAACCGCCGCCTTGCCCGGCATATCGGCCCGGCCTTCGACGAGCGCGCCTTCACGCAGCGCTGGTCCCTGGAGATCGACACCCGCGCCGGGACCGCCATCGACCCCATGCCCGGCGCGGCCGAGCTTCTGGGCCACCTTGCCGCCCGCGCCACCCCGCGCGCCATCGCCACCAACAGCGCCACCGCGACGGCCCATCGAAAGCTTTCCCGCGCCGGGCTGACGGGGTTCTTCCAGGCGCCCCACGTCTTCGGCCATGACCGCGCCGTCCGCCCCAAGCCCGCGCCCGACCTGTTCCTTGCCGCCGCCGCCGCGCTTGCCACCGAACCCGCCCGCTGCCTCGTCTTCGAGGACAGCCATACCGGCGTCGAAGCCGCGCTGGCCGCCGGGATGCGTGTCGTGCATGTCGCGGGGCTTCTTCCCGATCCGCACCCGGATGCCCATATCCGGGCGGAGACCCTGATCGCCGGGGCCCGCGCCGCGCGCCTCTTCGACTGACCGGAGCCTGAGCCGATGGACGACGCCACCCGCACCGAGCTTGAAGCCGCCGCCTTCCGGGCGCTGCGTGACCACCTGATCGGGAAGCGCCCCGATGTGCAGAACATCGACCTGATGAACTTCGCGGGGTTCTGCCGGAACTGCCTGGCGCGCTGGATGCAGGAGGCCGCCGCCGAGCGCGGGATCGCGATGACAAAGGACGAGGCGCGCGAGATCTACTACGGCATGCCCTATGCCGACTGGGTGGCGGCGCACCAGACGGAAGCCGACGAAGGCAGGAAGACCGCCTTCGAAAGGGCCTTCGCCGCGAATGTCGGCGGCCACCCGTCCGGCGCGAAAGGGTGAGTGCCGCCGCAAGGCGCGGCAAGCCGCCGAAGGGTCGCCCGCAACGACAATCCCGGGCGGGCGGGCGGATTTGATCCCGACGCGATCCCGCCGCCCCGCCGTCACACGGGTTCCGGGCGCCTCGGTATAGACTGACCCCCCTTCGCCACATGCATCCGAAGGGAATCGGCATGCGGACCCTGAGCACCCGGACCGGCTACAGTGCCGCCGAACGGCGGAGCGACCTTGTCGTGCACCTCGCGGGGCTCGCCGCCGTCGCGCTTGCCGTGCCCGCCCTGATCGGCGTGACCCTGCTGAGCCGGGGCGACGGCCTTTCGCTGGTCGCGACCGGCATCTATGCCGCGACGCTGACCGCGACGATCCTGTTCTCGGCGCTTTACAACACCGTCGGGCAACGGCGCTGGACCGGCGCGCTCCGCCGTCTCGACCATTCGGCGATCTATGCCAAGATCGCGGGCACCTATACGCCGTTCCTGCTGATGTCGGACGGGCATACCGGGCTGCTGGCCGGGCTCTGGACGGCGGCCGCGGCGGGGATCGGGCTGAAGCTCGCCTCGCCCGAGCGGCTGCGGAGCCTGGCGCTTGCGCTTTGTATCGGCATGGGGTGGACCGGGATCGTCGCCGGGGGGTTCCTTACGGCGATGAGCGGCCCGGTTGTGGCGCTGATCCTGACGGGCGGGGCGCTCTACACGCTGGGGATCGCCTTCTATCTCTTCGACCGGCTGCCCTTCCACTACACCATTTGGCATGTCTTCGTACTGGCCGCCTCGATGACCTTCTACGCCGCCGTCACGCTACAGGTGACGCAGGCGGGAATGAGTTGATGCGTCTTGCTTTTTCCCTGCTCCGCCCTCACCGCCCCCCTTGCCCGGAACAGCCGCGAGAGCCACCCGGGCGGCGCCCGACCGCCCGCCCATTGCGTTCGGGGGCGGGCGCCACCGCAACGCCGGTCTGCGGGAACTCCGGCGGGGTTGGAGGGGCCATAAAGGGCGGACCGACACCCTTGTTGCGCCCCCCCTGCGGTCGGGCGCTGCCCTCTGTCGCGCGCGGGGGGAAGAGCGATGCAGGTTGGATGCAAGCCACGTTTTCGGCGGGCGACGAAGATCAAGCCATCCCCACCGCCTCCGTGATCCCCTTGCGACTACACGCACGTCGACTTGTCCCTCAGCGGGACATCGCGACCTGCCGCACCCAGACTGCGAAACCTCCCTCCTCAGACCGCCGCCTTCCGCATCTCGTCGATGTAGATGTCCCGCAGCCGCCGGGCCACCGGGCCGGGGCTGCCGGACCCGACCCTTACCCCGTCGATTTCCACCACCGGCATCACGAAGATCGAGGCCGCGGTCGAGAACGCCTCGTCCGCGCCCTGCGCCTCGGCGATAGTGAAGGCCCGCTCCTCGACCACGTATTGCGCGGCCTCGGCGAAGCGCAGCACCGCCGCGCGGGTGATCCCGTGCAGGATGTCCGGCGAAAGCTGCCGGGTGACGATGCGGTTGCCTTTCACGATCCAGGCGTTGTTCGAGGTGCCCTCGGTCACCGCCCCGTCCTGAACGAACCAGGCGTCGTCCACCCCGGCGGCCCTGGCCATCATCTTGCCCATCGAGGGGTAGAGAAGCTGCGTGGTCTTGATGTCGCGCCGGTGCCAGCGGATGTCCGGGATGGAGATCACCCGGATCCCGGTCTTTGCCGCCGGCGCATCGGCCAGGTTCGGGACGGACTGGGTGAAGGCCACCACGGTCTGCGGGGTGTCGGGTCCGGGGTAGAGGAAGCTGCGGTCGCCCGGGTTGCCGCGCGTGACCTGGAGGTAGACCATCCCTTCGTCGACCCCGTTCCGCGCGACCAGTTCGCGGTGCATCGCGAGGAGGGCGTCGGCGGGCAGGGGCATTCCCATGCCGAGTTCGGAGAGCGACCGGTCGAGCCGCTTCACGTGGCCGTCGAAGTCCACCAGCCTGCCACCCAGCACGCTTGTCACCTCGTAAACCCCGTCGGCCATCAGGAAGCCCCGGTCGAAGACCGAGACCTTCGCATCGGCCTCGGGGAGGTAGGTGCCGTTCACGTAGACGGTGCGGGTCATCGGTGTTCTCTCATCCCCAAAGTGCGATGTCGGGCGGGTGCACCCTCGCCTCGTCGTAGCGCAGCGGGTGGGCGCGGTCTTCGGCGAGGAGGAGCGGGCCATCGAGGTCCACCGCCTCGGCGCCCTGCGCGACCAGGACGGCGGGGGCCATTGCGAGGGACGAGCCCACCATGCAGCCGACCATCACCCCGAACCCAGCGGCCCGCGCCGCGTCGCGCAAGGCCAGCGCCTCGGTCAGGCCGCCGGTCTTGTCGAGCTTGATGTTGACCATGTCGTACTTCCCCTTCAGCCCGGGCAGCGAGGCGCGGTCGTGGCAGCTTTCGTCGGCGCAGACAGGGAGCGGGCGGGCGATTTCGGCCAGCATCGCGTCGGCGGCGGCGGGCAGGGGCTGTTCGACCAGCGCCACGCCGAGCCGGACGAGGTGGGGGGCAAGGTCGGTGTAGGTCCGGGCCGTCCAGCCTTCGTTGGCGTCCACGATGATGCGGGCTGACGGCGCGCCCTGGCGGACTGCCTCAAGCCTTGGCATGTCGTCCGGGGTGCCGAGCTTGATCTTCAGGATCGGCCGGTGGGCGTTGCGCGCCGCCGCCGCGCGCATCGCTTCGGGCGTGTCGAGCGAGAGGGTGAAGGCGGTGAGCAAAGGGCCCGGCGCGGGCAGGCCCGCAAGCTCCCACACCCGCCGCCCGGCGCGTTTCGCCTGCCAGTCCCAGAGCGCGCAGTCGACGGCGTTGCGGGCGGCGCCGGGGGGGAGGGCGTGCTGGAGCGCCTCGCGGGTGATTCCCTCGGGCAGGGCTTCGATCTGTGCGGTCACGCTTTCGAGGCTTTCGCCGTAGCGGGCATAGGGCACACATTCGCCGCGGCCGGTGGCGCCCTCGCGGGTGGTGGTGACAGTCAGCACCCGCGCCTCGGTCCGCGAGCCGCGGCTTATGGTGAAGACCTCGCGCAGGCGGAAGGTGTCGGGGGTGACGGTCAGGGGCACGGCGGGCGCTCACACCGCATCGAGCGCATCCGCGAGCTTGCCCGCACCATAGCGGAAGGGGTCGGTCGCGGGCAGGCCGAGGCGCTTTTCCACGTCGGCGAGGCAGGTCTGGGCCGCATCCTCCGACAGGTTCTGGGTGTTGATCGCGTAGCCCACCACCCGGCACTTCGGGTTGCCGAGCCTCGCCGTTTCAAGCCCGAGGTCGCGCACCTGTTCCAGTGTCGGCAGCCCGTAGTGCGGCAGGCCGCGCATGTGGGTGCGGGTGGGTTCGTGACAGACGACCAGCGCATCGGGCTGGCCGCCGTGAACCAGCGCCAGCGTCACGCCGGAATAGCTGATGTGGTAAAGGCTGCCCTGCCCTTCGATCATGTCCCAGTGGTCATCGTCGTTGTCGGGCGTCAGGTATTCGACCGCCCCGGCCATGAAGTCCGCGATCACCGCATCCAAGGGTATGCCGTCGCCGGTGATCAGGATGCCGGTCTGCCCGGTGGCGCGGAAGTCGGACTTCCGCCCCCGCTTGCGCATCTCGGCGTCGAGCGCGAGCGTGGTGTACATCTTGCCGCAAGAGCAGTCGGTGCCGATGGCCAGAAGCCGCTTGCCCGACCGCTTCCTGCCGTTGGCGATGGGATACTGGACCGAAGGCACCCGCACATCGAAAAGCTGCCGCCCGTGCGCCTGCGCGGCCGCGACCAGATCGAGTTCGTCGCGCAGAAGGTTGTGCAGCCCGCTCGCCAGGTCGAAGCCCTGTTCCAGCGCCGTGTGGAGGAGGTCCTTCCAGGCGGCAGAAATCACGCCGCCCCGGTTGGCGACGCCGATCACCATCGTCTTCGCCCCCGCCGCATGGGCCTGCGCCAGGTCCATTTCGGCCAGACCCAGATCGGCCTTGCAGCCCGCCATCCGGTACTGGCCAAGGGCGAATTCCGGCCGCCAGTCCTTGATGCCTTGCGCGACCTTGGCGGCCAGCCGGTCATGGGCGTCGCCGAGGAAGAGGAGGTAGGGGGTCGGAATCATCTGGCGGGCTCCCGTTGTTACGGCGCCCGAGACTAGCCGACGCGGCGCGCTTGTCTTGCCGAAAGCGACATGCAGGACCGCAGACTCCGGCGGCGCTGGGCAGAACGGAACTCCGGACCTGCGCGTGGACCATCCCGGCGGCGGGCCCCGCGGCGGGTTGCGTGGCGGGTTGCGTGGCGTCGGCACCGGGGGCATATACGGACCATCCCCCCGGAGGGCGCCATTCCATGAACTACCTCGACTTCGAAAAGCCGCTTGCCGAGATCGAAGGCAAGGCCGAGGAACTGCGCGCGCTGGCCCGCAAGAGCGAGGGGATGGATGTCGAGAAAGAGGCGTCCGCGCTGGACCGCAAGGCGGCGGACATGCTGCGCGACCTCTACAAGGGGCTCGACCCCTGGCGGAAGTGCCAGGTGGCGCGGCATCCGGACCGGCCGCATTGCATGGACTATGTGGATGCGCTCCTGACCGAGTGGACGCCGCTGGCGGGCGACCGGAACTTTGCCGACGACCATGCGGTAATCGGCGGGATCGCGCGGTTCCGCGACCGGCCGGTGGTGGTGATCGGGCACGAGAAGGGCAGCGACACGAAAAGCCGGATCGAGCGGAACTTCGGCATGGCGCGGCCCGAAGGCTATCGCAAGGCGATCCGGCTGATGGATCTGGCCGACCGGTTCGGGCTGCCCGTGATCACGCTGGTGGACACGCCCGGCGCCTATCCCGGCAAGGGGGCCGAGGAGCGCGGGCAGGCCGAGGCGATCGCGCGGTCGACGCAGAAGTGCCTGGAGCTTGGCGCGCCGCTGATTTCGGTGATCATCGGTGAGGGCGGATCGGGCGGGGCGGTGGCCTTTGCGACGGCTGACCGGGTGGCGATGCTGGAACACTCGATCTATTCGGTGATCAGCCCCGAGGGCTGCGCCTCGATCCTGTGGAAGGACGCCGAGAAGATGAAGGAGGCAGCCGAGGCGCTGCGGCTGACGGCGCAGGACCTGAAGAAGCTCGGGGTGGTGGACGAGGTCATCCGCGAGCCGGTGGGCGGCGCGCAGCGCGACCGGGGCGCGGCCATCGCGGCGGTAGGCGATGCGGTCGAGGGGATGCTGAAGGCGCTTGACGGCAAGAAGCCCGCCGATCTGGTGCGCGAGCGGCGGCAGAAGTACCTGGACATGGGGACGAAGGGCCTGGCGGCGTGAACCCCTGGGCGCTTCTGGTCCTCGCGGGGCTGTTGGAAACCGGCTGGGCCATCGGGCTGAAGTACAGCGACGGCTTCACCCGCATCGTGCCGAGTGTCCTGACCGTCGGTGGGGTGATCGTGTCCTTCTGGCTGCTCAGCATCGCGATGCGGAGCCTGCCGGTCGGGACGGCCTACGCTGTCTGGGTGGGCATCGGCGCGACGGGGACGGCGATCCTGGCAATCGTGCTGTTCGGTGAGCCCCTGAACGCCGTCCGGGTCGCCGGGATCGGGCTGATCCTGGCCGGGATCGCCGCGCTCAGGTTCGCCTAAACGCGGCCGCCTGCCGGCTTCGGCTCCGGCACATCGGCCGCGATGGCGCGCAGCACCCCCGCCAGCCGGTCGGGGTCGTCCAGGAGCTCATCCCCACACAGGTGCGGCTTCGCGCCGGGGTAGGGCGGGCCTTCGGCGGCGTCGGGGAAGGCGGCGCGGGCGCCGGGCGTGGGTTTCAGGAAAAGCTGCCCATCACAGATGAGCGCCACCACCTTGCCGTCAAGGTAGAGCCCGTATTCGCCGAACATCTTCCGCGCCGCGACGGGCCCCGCCCCGGCTGCCTGTTCCAGGATGAAGTCCACCGTTGCGGGATCGGTCGCCGTGTCAGCCCCGCTTCGGGGCGGTGAAGCCCGCCTCGGCCATCAGCCGGTCGGAGGTCGCTTCCACCGTCGCCTCGATCCGCGCCATGAAGGCGTCCTGCGCCAGCCCCGGCGGGATGACGGGCAGGAACTCCACCACCGCGAGGCCCGGGTTCCGCAGGAGCCCGTGGCGTGGCCAGAAGACGCCGACATTCGTCGCGGCCGGAACGCAGGGCTGCCCGGTTTCGGCGTAAAGGACGCCGGTTCCGACCTTGTAGGGACGCTTCGCACCCGCCGCGACGCGGGTGCCCTGCGGGTAGATGATGAGCTGCCCCGGCCCGGCCCTGCCGGCCTTCACATCCTCGACCATCTTCGCGATCGCGGCGCCGCGCTTGCCGCGGTCGACCGCGATGCAGCCGATGCGCTTGGCGTACCAGCCGATGATCGGGGCCCAGAGCAGTTCCTTTTTCATGATGAACTTCGGGTGCGGCACCACCGAGCAGATCAGGAGGATGTCGAAGAAACTCTGGTGCTTGGCCGCGATCAGCACCTCGCCCTGCGGCACCTCGCCGCGGATTTCCGAGCGCAGTCCGACGAGGACGGCGGCCGAGCGGCGGACCCACATGCAGTAGGCGCGCACCGCGTCGAGGGCCGCTTCGCGGCGAAAGACCGCGAAGGGGGTCCAGACCAGCGCATAGGCCGCCATCGCGGCGTACATCTGGAAGACGAAGACGGCCGACAGGATGTACCGGATCATCGCCCTACCCTACCTGATTCCGCGCAAGGTCCGCATCGCCGCGATGCGGGTGGCCCAGAAGGCCACGACGGCGGCGAAGGGCGGCAGCGCGGCGGGCCAGAGCCAGCCCGCGCCGGTGAAGCCGAGCCCGGTCAGGAAGCCGCCTTCGGTCGAGGCGCCGGGCAGGAACGCTACGGCCAGCGTGCCGGCGGCGGACCCGGCCAGTGCGCCGGCGAAGGTGCGCAGCGTGAAGCGGCGGACGAAGGCGCGGGCGATGTAGCTGTCGCGCGCGCCGATCAGGCGCAGCACGCGGATCACCTGCCCGTTCGCGGCCAGCGCCGCCTGCGCGGCGAGCGTGATCATCGCCGCCGTCACCGCCCCGATCAGCACCAGCGCCACCAGGCCCAGCAGCCGCAGCCTTTCCGCCGCCTCGACCAGCGGCAACCGCCAGCGGGCATGGTCGTCCAGCACCGCGCCCGGCGCCTCGGCCGAAAGCCGCAGGCGCAGGCCCTCGCTGTCGAACCCCGGGGGGGCCGCGCGCACCTCGACCAGCTGCGGCAGCGGCAGCGCATCGACCGGCAGGTCTGGCCCCAGCCAGGGGGTGAGCAGCTTCTGCGTTTCCGCCGCAGGGATCGCCCGGGCCGATCCGACGCCCGGCGTCGTCGCCAGAACGGCAAGCACGCGGTCGGTCTGCGCAGCAAGCTCTTCGGGCGGGGCCGAGATGCGCACCGTCGCGGTGTTCTCGAGCGCTTCGCCCCAACGGTCGGCCAGCCGGCCGGCGGCCTGCGACAAAGCCAGCGCGAAGACGGCGAGGAAGGTCGTCGCGGCGGCCGAGAACGCGGTCAGCCGCGCCGCCTGGCCGGTCGGCGGGACCACGCGGTCGGGGCCGCTGCCGCCCTTCAGGAAACCCGCGATGGCGGCCAGGCGATGCCTCACAGATCGGCCCCGGCCAGTTGCAGCCGCTTGCCCGCGATGCGCAGGACCCGCGCGCCCACCTGGGATTTCGCCGTACGGATCAGGTTCAGGTCATGGGTGGCGATCAGGATCGCCTTGCCCATCCTGTTGAGTTCGACCAGGAGCTTCAGAAGCCTGAGCGACATGTCCCAGTCGATGTTGCCGGTGGGTTCGTCGGCGAGGATCACATCGGGCGCCATCATCACCGCGCGCGCCAAGGCCGCCCGCTGCCGTTCGCCGCCCGAGAGCGACGGCGGCAGGGCTCCGGCCTGAGGCGTCAGGCCGACCCATGCCAGAAGCTCGCGCAGTTCCTCCTCGGCCATCGGCATCCCGGCGACATCGAGCGGCAGCGAGAGGTTTTCGCGCACCGTCAGGTGATCGAGGAACTGGCAGTCCTGGTGCACCACGCCGATACGCCGCCGCGCCCGGGCGATTTCGTCGCGGTCGAGCGCCCGGCTGTTCTTGCCGAACAGCATGACATCGCCGGTCTCCGGCAGAAGCTCGCCGTAGAGCAGCTTCAGCAGCGTCGTCTTGCCCGATCCCGACGGGCCGGTCAGGAAATGGAACGAGCCGGGCTGCAGCGACAGCGACAGCCCTTCGAGCAGGCGGCCGCCGGAATAGCCGTAGCTTGCGTCCTGTAGTTCGATCACCTGTGCCTCGCCCGCGCCCCGCCGTTCCGATGCGGTATCGCCCGAACCGCGCCACCGCCACAAAGGCTTGGATCGCGGCGGGTTGCTTGCTACAACATGCCCGGAACAAAGGCCAGAACACGTGGCCGGCACCGGGGGGGCACAGTCGGGTTTGGGATGCGGTTGATCTGCTCGAATTGTGACGCGCAGTACGACGTCGACGACAGCGTCATCCCCGATGCCGGACGCGACGTCCAGTGTTCGAATTGCGGGCATGCCTGGTTCCAGCCCGGGCCCTACCGGGAGGGCGAACCCGAGGCCGGGGAAGAGGCGCCGGAGGCAGAGCCGGCGCCGGAGGCCGGTGACAGCTTTGCAGAAGCGCCGCAGGCCGACCGGGCCGGCGCCGGTGAAGCGGAGCCCGAACGCGAGCCCGAACCCGAACGCGAGTCTGCGGCGCCGCGCCGGGCGCTCGACGAGGACATGCTGAACGTGCTGCGGGAGGAGGCCGCGCTGGAAACGCGGGCGCGGCGCGACGAAGGGGCGGCGGATCTCGAGATCCAACCCGATCTCGGTCTTGCCGAAACGGCAGCCCCGGTCAGGCCGGCGCCGGCCGGGCCCGCCACCTTCGAGGAAGCTGTGGGCGCCGCCGCCGCCGACCCGATCGTCGAGGCGCGGGGCCGCCACCGGCGCGGCCTGCTTCCCGACATCGAGGAGATCAATTCGACCCTCACCGCTGCGCAGGGCCGTGCCGCGCTGACCGACGAAGCGCCGGGCGCGGAACAGGCGACGCAGCGCAGGGGCGGGTTCCGGCTGGGGTTCTCGCTGTCGCTGATCGCGGCCGGGCTGCTTCTGGCGCTTTACGTCCTGGCCCCGTCGCTGGCCCGGCAGGCCCCGGCGCTGGCACCGGCGCTGACCGCCTATGTCTCGACGGTGAACCAAGCGCGGCTGGGGATCGACACCATCCTGCGGCGCTTTACCGACGCGATGCGGGGCGGCGGCGCGGGCGGCTGAGTCGCCGGCCGGCGCGCGGGCCAGTGACTCGGCTTCCCTCCCCCATGGAGCGGCCGCTTCGGCGGCGCTGTGGCGGAGCGCTTCGCCGTGGGCTCGGGCCGTGATCCGGGTAATCGGGAGCGGTCAGCCCCGCGTTCTCAGGTGAACTTTCATCAGCTTGATCACCCCGGCCCGTCGCGAAGCGCGGCGAGTCGCTCGGCATAGGCGCGTTCCAGGCAGGCGAGGTTGCCGGCGCAGTCGCTGCGCTTGGCCTCCCACTTCGCCTGCTCGGCCGCGAGCGCTGCGGCATCGTCAGGCGGCAGAGCGCCCGTCAGCGCCGCGATGCGTTCGGCGAGCGCCCGGTCGAGCCCGGCCAGGCGCGGGTCGCGGCACAGGGCGCGCAGGGTACGGTCGGTTTCGGCCGCGCAGTCGGCGCCCGGCGCGTCAGCCAGGGGCAAGGGTGGCTCCGGCGGCAATTGGGCCCGAAGAATGCTCGCGATGTCCGGATCGAAGCGGCGGCCGGCCTGCAGCCGCCCGAGCTCGGGCGGCTCGAACCAGTGGATGCTGTCATGGGGGGTCCGCAGCATCGGCACCAGCACGAAGCGCGGCGTGCCGAAGCGGTCGAGCAATTCGACGATCCGCCCGACCGTGTCCTGCGTTTCGCCCTCGTCGCTGAACAGGAACCCGCCGGGAGAGGCGAAGCGGTGCACGCCGAGGCGGCCGTCGGCCTGCCGGCGGGGGCCCGCGAACCAGACCAGCGCGCAGGCCGAGGCGCAGACGTCCGAGGGCGGGACATAGGTGGCGATGCGGCGGTCGTGCACCGTGCCGGCGATCAGCAGCGCTTCGGAAATCAGGCCGCCCTCGCTTTCCAGGATCAGGTTCCGCGTCTCGGGGTAGACGGCCAGCGCGCGCAAAAGGTTCGCATGGTCCCCGGCGCGGATCTCGCCGGAAAGGAACAGCGAGCCCGGCAGGTCGAGAAGGCGGCGGAAGGGGCCGAACTCGGTCTCTTTCGCGGCGGCGGGCGGGACGGGGGCGAAGGCGGCGAAAAGCGCGAGGGCGAGCGCGGCGGGGCGGCAGGAGCGATGCCGGGCGCGATCCCGGGCGGCGCCGGTCGGTTCCGCGCCTGGCCGGACCGCGCTGGCCATGTCAGACCTTGGGCTTCAGGCGGTACACGCCTTCCGGCAGGTTCAGCGCTGCGGCGAGTTCGCGGACCTGGCTCATCGACATGACAATCTTGACCACCTCTTCGCGGCGCGGGTCGAACTGCTCGATCGTCACGCATTCCTCGAAACCCTGGATGGTCACATCCTCTTCCAGATGCGGGCTGCCCTCGTCGACGAGGGTGATCACGGTGGCGTCGAAGTCGTGCTCGATGGTGAACATGGGGCAAGGGTAGTGCGGGCCGGGGGCAGGCTCAATCTCTCTCGCGCGGAAGGACCGGCCCGGGCGAGAAAAATGCCGTGAGGCCCGCGGCCGGGGCTTTCCGGCGCGGCGCGGGCGGGGTAGCCTTGCGCCCGAGCAGTCGGAGAAGCCCATGAAGAGGCTTGCGGTCGTCGCCTTCCTTGCCGGGATGGTCCTGTCGGGCTGTGAGCCGGCGCCCGAGTCCGGGGTCTACCTGCCCGACCCCGGCTATGGCCTGCCCGAAGTGCCCGAGGCCGCCGGGCCGCCGCCGGACGCCGCGACGGCCGCCAGGAACTTCGTGTCGGTGGTGCGGCGGATGGAGCCGGCGATCCGGCAGGAGTGCCTGGCCCTCGCCCCGCCGGGAACGGACTGCGACTTCCGCATTGTCGTCGACGACCGCCGCGACCAGCCGCCGAACGCCTACCAGACGGTCGACAAGGCCGGGCACCCGGTGATCTTCTTCACCATCCCGCTGATCGCGGACGCGCGGAACGTGGACGAGCTTGCCTTCATCGTCGGGCACGAGGCGGCGCATCATATCCGGGGGCACATCCCGCGGCAGGAGGGGTCGGCGCGGCTGGGCGCGCTGATCCTCGGCGGTGTGGTGGCGATGTCGGGGGGCGACGCCTCGGCTGTCGAGACGGCCCAGGGGCTGGGCGCGACGGTGGGCGCGCGGGTCTATTCGCAGGACCATGAGCTCGAAGCCGACGAGCTCGGAACCGCCATCGCCTGGCATGCGGGGTACGACCCGCTGCGGGGCGCGGCCTTCTTCACCCGCATCCCGGACCCGGGCAACAGATTCCTCGGCTCGCACCCGCCGAACGCCGACAGGACGCTCATCGTGCGGCGGACGTTCGCGGAGCTGGGCGCGGCGGGGTGAGGGTCGGGCGGTCCGGCTACCCCATCGCCGGGGTGCCGCCACGGTCCTTGATGCGGCGGGCGTCCTTCACGCTGATCCAGACGGTCAGCGCCACCCAGCTGGCGATGTAGGCGGCGCCCGCGAGCAGCACGGCCTCGCCCGGCACCGGACCTATGTCGGCGCGGGTCAGGAAGACCTCCCACGACGTGGCGGCCGTCGGATGGACGATCAGCTTGCCCGCATAGGCGAGGGTCTGGATGAGCAGAATCCACAGGTAGTTGGACCGCACGCGCCGGGCCAGCGCGGTCTGGTAGGTGACGTGGTAGACCGGGTGGGAATAGTCGTCGGCGAGTTTCGCCTGCCAGTCGGTTTCGGTGTGCAGATCGCCGTCGCGCAGCATCGGCACGTAGAAGTTCCGTTCCAGCCACCGCGCCCGCGCCCGCCAGGCGCTGAAATAGCGGTAGCGGCGCGCCTCGAGCGCGAGGAAGAGCATGATCAGGATGCCGACGAGCAGGAGCGGCAGCGGCGAGGCCTCGGGCGAGGAGAAGGTGATCGACAGCGCCACGCCCAGCGTCACCACCGCCCAGTTGGTGGTGGTGTCGAGCCGCGTGCGCCAGACGGTCGAGCGGTAGACCTCGCCCCGGTAGAGATGCGCCAGCGCGCCGATCTCGGCCGCGGTGAACTCGGCGCTGTCGCCGGCGTGGCGTTTCTCGGCCATCGCGTGGCCCTCCTCCAGCGCGGCGCGCGGATCGGCGGCCGTCACCCTGGCGGCATTGAGCCGCAGAGGCGGGCGGGGGGCAAGGTCTGATTGGCCGGGATAGGGGTGCGGCTGGCGGCGGAAGACCCTTTTGGGGGTGTTCCGGACGGGCTTTCGAAAGCCCGTCTCCCCCCGGGGGATCGGCGCGCGGGCCGGCCCCGCCGCTAGTTGACCTGCATCAAGGCCGGCCAAGTCCGTCCGGCCTAAGAACGCATCAGCGAACAGTCCGAACCCCGGTACCCATGTCCCCGACCGACAGCCCCCCCGCCCTTTACGCGGCCCGGGAACCCGTGTTCCCCCGGCGCGTCCACGGGCGGTTCCGAAACCTGAAATGGGTGATCCTGGCGGTCACCCTGGGCATCTACTATCTCACCCCCTGGCTGCGCTGGGACCGGGGGCCGGACCTGCCCGATCAGGCGGTGCTGGTCGACCTTGCCAGCCGCCGCTTCTTCTTCTTCATGATCGAGATATGGCCGCACGAATTCTACTTCGTCGCGGGCTTGCTGATCATGGCGGGCCTCGGCCTGTTCCTGTTCACCTCGGCGCTCGGCCGCGTCTGGTGCGGCTATGCCTGCCCGCAGACGGTGTGGACCGACCTGTTCATCCTAGTGGAACGCTGGATCGAAGGCGACCGGAACGCCCGGGTGCGGCTCTGGCACCAGCGGTGGGACCTGCGGAAGGCGCGACTGAGGCTGACCAAGTGGACGGTCTGGCTGGTCATCGGGCTGGCCACCGGCGGGGCCTGGGTGTTCTATTTCACCGATGCGCCGACGCTAGCGCGCGACCTGATCGGCGGCACGGCGCATCCGGTCGCCTACATGACCATCGCCATCCTGACCGCCACGACCTTCACCTTCGGCGGCTTCTTCCGCGAGCAGATCTGCATCTATGCCTGCCCCTGGCCGCGCATCCAGGCGGCGATGATGGACGAGGACACGCTGACCGTTTCCTACCGACCCTGGCGGGGCGAGCCGCGGGGCAAGCTGGGGACGGAAGGGGCGGGCGACTGCATCGACTGCATGGCCTGCGTGAACGTCTGCCCGCAGGGGATCGACATCCGCAATGGCCAGCAGCTGGCCTGCATCACCTGCGCGCTGTGCATCGACGCCTGCGACGACGTGATGGCCAAGGTCGGCAAGCCGCGGGGGCTGATCGACTATTTCGCGCTGAAGGACGAGGTGGCCGAGCGCGCGGGCAACCCGCCGAGGCCGGTCTGGCGCCACATCTTCCGCCCGCGCACGATCCTTTACACGGTGCTCTGGTCGATGGTCGGTGTCGGGCTGGTGGTGGCACTGTTCCTGCGCTCGCCCATCGACGTGAACGTCAGCCCTGTCCGCAATCCGCTGTACGTCACGCTGGCCGACGGGACAATCCGCAACATTTACGAACTGCGCCTGCGCAACAAGACGGGCGGAGAGCGGCCGTTGCGCATCTCGATCGCGACCGACGCCAATCTGCGCATCGCGCTGGAAGGCACGCCCGATCTGACGGTGCCGGTGCCGGCGGACGAGACGATGACGCAGCGCGTCTATGTCCAGGCCGAGCCAGGAACCCCCGAGGCGTCGGCGGCGCGCATCCCGATCCGCTTCTGGATCGAGGACGTGGGGAACACCGACCGGACCTGGGCCAACAGCGCCTTCCACGGCGCGGGAGGGTGAGATGACGCGGGAACTGACGGGCTGGCACGTGCTGGCGATCACGGTGGCCTTCTTCGGCGTGGTGGTCGCGGCTAACGTCACGCTGGCGGTGAAGGCGGTCGGCACCTTCCCGGGGCTTGAAGTGGCCAACAGCTATGTGGCGAGCCAGAGCTTCGACCGCGACCGCCGCGCGCAGGAGGCGCTGGGATGGAGCGTGGCACCGGACTATGCGCCGGGGCGGCTCGTGCTGGCCTTCACCGGGGCGGACGGGCGGCCGGCCGGGGTGCGCGAGCTGAGCGTGCGGATCGGCCGCGCGACCGAGGCGCGGGACGACCGCACTCCGGTTTTCGTGGCCGACCGGGGGGTCTGGTCGGCGGATGTGACGCTGCCGCCGGGGAAGTGGGTGGTGTTCGTCGAGGCGCATGCCGGGGACGGGACGCTGTTTCGCAAGCGGCTGGACCTGAGCGTACGGGGGTGAGAGCGATGCCCGCGACCGGTGACGGAATTGGCAGGTGCGGCCGATGAAAGCTGCCGCCGCCATCCCCCTGTCCGCCTGCCCGGCCTGCGCGGCCGCGCCCGCCGCCGGTGACCTCGCGGCCCGTGCCGAGGCCTTGCGCGACGGCGAGATCGTGCTGTCGCTGCCCACCGCCCATTGCGCGGCCTGCATCACGGATGCCGAACGCACCCTGTCCGCCCTGCCCGGCGTCCGCTCGGCGCGGCTGAACCTGACGCTGCGGCGGGTGCGTGTGGTGGCCGCGCCGGGCATCGGCCCCGACCGGATGATCGCGGCGCTGGACGGGATCGGCTATCCCGCGCACGAACTGGACGCGGGGCTGCTGATCACTACGGAAACCGACGCCCGGTCGCGCGACCTGCTGATGCGCCTGGGCGTCGCCGGGTTTTCGATGATGAACATCATGCTTCTGTCGGTGGCCGTCTGGTCGGGCGCCGAGGGGGCGACGCGGGACATGTTCCACTGGATCAGCGCCGCCATCGCGCTGCCGACGCTGGCCTTTTCCGGCCAGCCCTTCTTTGCCTCGGCCTGGGCCGCGCTCAGGGCCAGGCGGCTGGGCATGGACGTGCCGATTTCGCTGGCGCTGATCCTGGCGCCGTCGATCTCGCTTTATGAGACGATCCACTCGGGCCACCACGCCTATTTCGACGCGGCGGTGTCGCTCTGCTTCTTCCTGCTTGCCGGGCGCTACCTCGACTTTCGCGCCAGGGCGGCGGCGCGGTCGGCGGCCGAGGAACTGGCGGCGCTGGAGGTGCCGAAGGCGGTGCGGCTGCGGGACGGCGCGGAAGAGACGGTGCCGGCGGCCGAGCTGCGCGCGGGCGACGTGATTCTGGTCCGTCCCGGCGGGCGGATGCCGGTGGACGGGGTGGTGGCGGCGGGTACCTCGGAGCTCGACCGGTCGCTGCTGACCGGCGAGACGCTGCCGGCCCCGGCGGGCGAGGGCAGCGCGGTGAGCGCGGGCGAGGTGAACCTGACCGCTCCCCTGACCGTGCGGGTGACGGCGGCGGGGCGCGACACCTCGCTCAGGCGGATGGCCGATCTGGTGGCGGCGGCGGAGGGGGCGCGGAACCGCTACACCTCGCTTGCCGACCGGATGGCGCGGAAGTATTCGCCGGCGGTGCATGTCCTGGCCCTTTCCAGCTTCGCGGGCTGGCTGTGGACGACGGGCGATCTGCGGCTGGCGGTGAACGTGGCGGCGGCGGTGCTGATCATCACCTGCCCCTGCGCGCTGGCGCTGGCGGTTCCGGCGGTGGTTGCCTCGGCCTCGGGGCGGCTTTTCCGCATGGGGATGCTGGTCAAGGACGGCACCGCGCTGGAGCGTCTGGCCGAGGTGGATACGGTGGTCTTCGACAAGACCGGCACGCTGACGCATGGCACGCCGGAACCGGCGGGGCTGGAGGCGCTGCCGGACGCGGCGCTGGCGGTCGCGGCGGCGCTGGCGACGGCCTCGTCGCATCCGCTGTCGCGGAGCCTTGCGGCGGCGCTGGCGGCGCGGGGGGTCGTTCCCGCCACGCTCGACGAGGTGCGCGAGGTCCCGGGGGCGGGAGTCGAGGGAATGTGCCGGGGAACGCGCCTACGCCTCGGGCGGGCCGACTGGGCCGCCGGACGGGAGGGGGCCGCCCCGCAGGACGCCACCGCCGTCTGGCTGGCGGCGGGCGGCGGCGCGGCGCCGGTGGCGATCCCTTTCGCGGACCGGATCGTCCCGGGGGCGGCGGCGCTGGTCGCGGGGCTTGCGGCGCAGGGCACGCGGGTGATCCTTCTGTCGGGCGACAACCCGGGTGCGGTGGGCGGTGTGGCCCGCGCGCTGGGGATCGGCGAATGGCAGGCGGGCGTAAGGCCCGAAGGCAAAGCGGCGCGGATCGCGGCCTTGGCGGCCGAGGGGCGGAAGGTGCTGATGGTGGGCGACGGGCTGAACGACACCGCGGCCCTTGCCGCCGCGCATGTCTCGATCTCGCCTGCCAGCGCGCTGGACGCGGCGCGGGTGGCGTCGGACATCGTCTTTCTCGGGGCCGATATCTCGCCCGTCGCGGGGGCCTTGTCGGTGGCGGTGCAGGCGCGGCGGCGGATCCGCGAGAACTTCGCGCTGTCACTGGCCTATAATGTGGTCGCGGTGCCGGTGGCGATCGCCGGGCTGGCGACACCGCTGATCGCGGCGCTGGCCATGTCGACCTCGTCGCTGACCGTGTCGCTGAACGCGCTCAGGCTGAAGGGCAGATAGGGTCCGCCATGCAGATGCTTGCGATCCTCATTCCGGTGTCGCTGGGGCTTGGGCTGCTGGGGCTGGTGGCCTTTCTCTGGGCGCTGAGGAACCACCAGTACGAGGACCCCGAGGGCGACAGCCGGCGCATCCTGTCACCAGACTGGGACGACCGGCCGAAGGGCCCATCCGATTGATCCGCGGAGTTCCCTGGCCGACCTTCTGATCCCGAAACGGCCTCGTCGCCGGCGCCCGGCCGCAATCCGCACGCACACAGGCGGCGGGCAGGGTCAGGCTGGCTCCGAGCGCTGCAGGTCATTCATCCGCACCGCGACGGCACGACGAAAACCGCCAAGAGCCAGCATCCCGGCGACCAGCATCAGCGAGCCGAGGACAAACGCGGCGCCGGTGCTTCCGACGCGCTCGGCGATCGCGCCTGCGGCGGTCGGCGCCACCATCATCAGGGCATAGTAGATCGTATAGTAGATGCCCGTCCCGAAGGCACGGGACTCGGGCTTCAGGATCTGCGCCGGCATGGAGACGATCGGGCCGGCGGCGAGCCCGAAGACCAGTCCGACGACGACGAAGATCGGCGTAACCGCCCAGGCCGGGGCGATCAGGACCAGCGGCAGAAGCGCCGCGTATCCCAGAAGACTTGCCATGATGACGGTATCCCGCCGCCCGGTCCTGTCCGCCAGGATGCCCCCGAGGGGTATTGCGACCGCGACCAGGACGATGAAGATGCTGGTGGAGGCGCTGGCCGCAGGCAGGTCCCACCCGCGCTGGGTCAGGAAGATCGGCCCGAAACTGAAGACCATCGCGAAGGCGGCGTTGTAGACCGCCCAGACGATCGCCGCCAGAAGAAGCGCGAGTTTCGGCAGCTCGGCGATTCTGATCCGCACGTCCGCCGTGGGCGCTTCGTTCGGCTTGCGGTAGACCAAGGCGAAGAAGGCCAGACCCAGAACGATGACCGACAGGACCGCCGCCCAGGCCAGGTCCAGCCCGCCTTTTTCCGCCAGGGTCGGAATGGTCAGAAGCGAAAGGGCGATACCCACCGGCCAAGAGTTGATGAAGATGGCCATCGCCGTAGAAATCTCGCGGCCGACGAACCAGTCCATCAGCATCTTGGTCATGACGATGTTGATGACGACACCGCCGGAGCCTGCCAGGAGCCGGCCGGCGAACAACCAACCCGACCCGGGCCCCCAAGCCATCACCGCGCCGCCTATCAGCATCAGGATCAGGCTTGCACTGACGACACGCTTGTCCCCGAATCGCGCCGCGATGGCGCCGCCCGGGATCGCGACGGCGACCCCCGGCGCGAGATAGAGGCCGATCAGCAATCCGATATCGGCGATACCGATGCCATAATTTTCTACGAGCAGCGGGGAAAGTCCGGCAACGGCCTGAAACTGGTATGACATCGTCATTCTTGCCAGAAACAGGACTGCGAGGATCAACCAGCGGCTCGGCATCGGCGTCCTCCCACCCCCCGCATCGAGGCACGTCAGCCGGTGGCAACTCAAGCGAATTCTGAATCCGGCGAAATTGCCGGCTGACTTCCGAAGTCAGCCCTGGCTATCCCGTCGGACCGATCACCGCGCAATCGGTGGCACGTGCGATCAGGCGGCGGCAGGCGAGTTCTGCGCTTTCCTCGGTCATGCCGACGAAGTTCGCGTCGAAACCGCCGGAGTGGGGCACAACCTTGCGGAGCGCCTCGTCAAGCGTGGTCATCTCGATCAGCGCGGTCCGGATCAGCACCCGCTCGGCCTCGAAGCGCGAGCTGTAATTGCCGATGGTGACGCCCCACTGCCGCCCGCCCGAGGTCGAAACGCGCGTCACCACTTCCAGATCGGCGGCCTGCGGGGCCGGTTCGTCCGAGGCGGCGAGGATGATTTCGGGGGCTTCCGGCGCCGGCCGAAGCGCCGCCGGCTCGACGGAGGGTTCGGGGGCCGGGTCGCCGGTTGGGACGGTTTCCGCCGGAGCGGCGAGCGCCAATGCGGTCTCCGCAGCGGGAAGAACGGTGCCGGGGCGCGGCGAGGGGCGCATCGCGCTTGTGGCGGCGGGTTCGCCCGCGTCGGCCAGAGCCAGAAGCACGGCGTCGTCAATCTCGCCGGCGCCGCCCAGGGCGTCGGCCACGGCGTCTTCCGCGGGTTCCGGCGCGGCCCCGGCGGGAGCGGGAATTGCGGCGATGGCCAGCGGCGCAGGGGCGGGTTCCGAGGCGGGGGCGGGTTCGGTCGGGTCGATGACCGCGACGCCCTCGCCCGCCACGGCCTCGGCCAGGGCATCGGCCGCCGCCGGATCGACCGGCGTCATCGTCTCGGCCCCGGATGCCGCCAGGGCCAGTGTCTCGGGCTGCGGGGTGGCGGTCTGCACGAAGACCGGGCCTTCCGGCACGGCCGGCGCGGCGGCGATTTCCGTCGCGATGCCTGTGGCGGGACCGTCGGGAGCGGCGGGCGGGGCCCCGGTCAAGCCGGGCCCGGCCGCCGCGACGACCGGAGCGGCGGCGGCTGACGGGCGGGCGGCGGGGCGGGAGCTTGTCATCACGGCAAGCGTCACCCGCAGGGTCTTGGCCGCCGCCGGGCCGTCGGCGGCGTCGTTCATGTCGGCATCGACTGCGGTCGAAGCGGACACCGCCGCCGCCAGCGGCGCGTCATCGTCCGCCACACCGGCTTCGGCCAGCAGCATCTCTGCGGGCTCGTCCGCCGGCGCTGGCGGGCGCGGCTTCTGCTCGATGACGCGGTTCGGCGCGAGCGCGAAGCCCTTGTCCAGAAGCTCGGCCATCTTGGCGTTGCGCGAAACGGTGGACTTGCCGCCAAGGATCGTCGCGATGATCCGCTTCTTCCCGCGTTCGGCCGAGGCGGTGAGGTTGAAGCCGGCGGGGACGGTGTAGCCAGTCTTGATCCCGTCGGCGCCCTTGTAGCTGTCGAGGAAGCGGCGGTTGGTCGAACTGACCTGCGCCACCCCGGCGTCGGCGGTGCGGCGCGAGAAGATGCCGTAGTACTGCGGGAAATCGTAGAACAAGTGCCGCCCGAGGACGGTCATGTCGCGGGCGGTGGACAGGTGGCCCGTGGCGGTCAGCCCGTTGGCGTTCTTGAAGGTCGTGCGGGTCATGCCGAGCGCCTTGGCGGTGCGCGTCATGCGCCGCGCGAAGGCGGGTTCCGAGCCGCTGATTGCCTCGCCGATCGCGGTGGCGGCGTCATTGGCCGACTTGATCGCGGCGGCGCGGATCAGGTAGCGGAGCGCGATCCGCTGGCCGGGCCGGAGCCCGAGCTTCGACGGCGACTGCCCCGCGGCATGGGCCGAGACCTTCACCATCGTGTCCAGGCTGATTTCGCCCCGCTCGATCGCCTGGAAGGCGACGTAGAGGGTCATCATCTTGGTCAGCGAGGCGGGGTGGAGGCGGGTATCAGCGTTGGTCTCGTAGAGAACCTCGCCCGTCCGCGCGTCCATCACCAGCGCGGCGAAGGGGGCGGCGAACGCCGCGACCGGCGCGATGGCCAGCGCGAGCGCAAAGAGGATCGCCTGTACTGCCGAACGGACGCACTGCGCTTGGAAAGTCGCCACGTCGTACTGCCCTTGTCCTGCCTCGCGCCCCTTCTATGCGAGGGGCTGTGGGCCACGATAGCACAGGGCTGCGCATAGGAAAACACCCGGATTTCAACGGGTTTCGGTGTGATGCTAACGCGTCGCAAGGGGCGGGAGCCTACCATATATCGCGGGCGCGGCGCGGTCGACCGCTATAGGGCGGATCGACCGGGCATGACCTTCACGGGGATTTGCCCGCATTCGGTCCGCTTGTCCGGGCACGCCGGGGGCCTACCCCCTGATCGCCCGCAAGAGCGCGTCCACGTTCGCGGGGTCCGCGTCCGGCGTGATCCCGTGGCCCAGGTTGAATACATGCGGCCCCCCGGCGAAGGCCCGCACGATCCGCCGCGCCTCGTCCGCCAGCCGCTCGCCGCCCGTCACCATCAGCGCCGGGTCGAGATTGCCCTGCACGCAGCCATCGACCTGCACATGTGCCGCCGCCCAGTCCGCCGCGACCGCAGTGTCGAGCGCCACGCAATTCGCCCCGACCGCCTTCGCGAAGCCCGCATAGCGCCCGCCGGCCCCGCGCGGGAAGACGATCACCGGCACCCCCGGATGCCGCGCCTTCAGCGCCGCGACGATGGCGCGGGCGGGGGCGACCGCGAAATCGTCGAAATCCTGCCCGTGCAGCGTTCCCGCCCACGAGTCAAAAAGCTTGACCACCTCGGCCCCGGCCCCGATCTGGGCCGAAAGGTATTCGACCGTCGCATCAGCCAACAGGTTGATAAGCGAAGAAAAAGTTTCCCGGTCCGTTGCCTTCAGCGCATGCGCGGGCCCCTGGTCGGGCGTTCCCCGCCCGGCGATCATGTAGCTCGCCACCGTCCAGGGCGCGCCCGCGAAGCCGATCAGCGCCACCTCGTCCGGTAGCCCCGTGGCGAGGATTCGCACCGTCTCGTAGACCGGCGCCAGCACCTCGTGGATGTCGTCCCTGCCCTTCAGCCGCTTCAGATCGGCGGGCGAGGTCACGGTGGACAGCCGCGGCCCCTCGCCCGTCTCGAACCACAATTCCGCCCCGAGCGCCTGGGCGATCAGCAGAATGTCCGCGAACAGGATTGCCGCGTCGAAGCCGTAGCGCCGGATCGGCTGCATCGTCACCTCGGCCGCGAGGTCGGGCGTGTAGCACAGTTCCAGGAACCCCCCCGCCTTCGCCCGCACCGCCCGGTATTCCGGCAGATACCGCCCCGCCTGCCGCATCAGCCAGACGGGCGGCACCGCCAGACTTTCGCCGGCAAGCGCGCGCAGCAGGGTCTTCCGCATCGGTCCTCTCCCCTCGTCGCGCCTTCATGGCGGGGCCGGCGGACGGGCGCAAGCGCACGCGTCCTTCGGCGCCGCCCGTGCGCCGCCATTGCGCCGGGGCCCGGCTTGCGGCTATGCCCTTCCGGCATGCGGATGCCCACGGCCAGATCCCCCCTGAAAATCGGCACGCGCGGCTCGCCGCTGGCGCTTGCCCAGGCCTTCGAGGCGCGCACCCGGCTGATGGCGGCCCATGACCTGCCCGAAGACGCCTTCGAACTGGTCATCATCAAGACCACCGGCGACCGGGTGATCGACCGGCCGCTGAAGGAAATCGGCGGCAAGGGCCTGTTCACCCGCGAGATCGAAGAGGCGCTGACCGCAGGCGGCATCGACATCGCGGTTCACTCGATGAAGGACATGCCGACGGCGCAACCGCCGGGGCTGGTCATCGACTGCCACCTGCCGCGCGAAGACGTGCGCGACGGCTTCGTTTCGGCCGGGGTGGAGCGCCTTGCCGATCTGCCGCAAGGCGCTGTCGTCGGGACTTCTTCCCTGCGCCGGCGGGCGCAGCTTGCGCATCGCCGGCCGGACCTGCGGCTGGTGGAATTCAGGGGAACCGTGCAGACTCGGCTGAAGAAGCTGAGCGAAGGTCTGGCTCAGGCGACCCTTCTGGCCATGGCGGGACTGAAGCGGCTTGGCATGGCGCATGCCGCCAGGGGCCCGATCGAGCCGGAGGAGATGCTGCCAGCTGTCGCGCAGGGCTGCATCGGGGTCGAGCGGCGGGCCGGGGATTCGGCCGCGGCGGCGCTTCTGGAGGCCATCCATCACGGCCCGACCGGCCTTCGCATGACCGCCGAACGTGCCTTCCTTGCCGCCCTCGACGGATCTTGCGAAACCCCCATCGCGGGGCTTGCGGTGATCGAGGGCGGGACCCTTTGGCTGCGCGGCGAAATCCTCCGACCCGACGGGTCCGAGGCGATTGCGGGCGCGTTGCGCGCGCCGGTGGGCGACGGGGCGGCGGCCGGGGCCGAACTGGCGCGCCAACTGATTGGCCGCACGGCGCGGGGCTTCTTCGACTGGCGCCGGCCCGAGGGTCATTCGCTGATGTAGGCGCGGGGCCCCTCCCGGCCGCGCGGCGAGGCTAGACGTCAGGCCCCCGCCCGCCGCCCCCGGTCCAGCCGCCAGAGCGCAATGCCACCGGCGGCCACCATCGCCGCGCCGGCCAGCGCCGCCGTCCGGTAGCCCCCGACCGCCGTTCCCGCCGCGAAGGCCGCCGCCGCCAGCGCGTCGCCCGCAAGCTGGTGCAGCGCGATCAGCGCACCCCCGGCGCCCGGCCGGTGCGCCAGCAGGTCCTGCAGATAACCCATCGGCACCGACAGGATGATCCCCGCACCCAGCGCCGCCGGCAGGATCAGGAGCCAGACCAGGCCCGACCCCCCGGCGAAGGCGAAGCCGGCAAGGAACCCCGCATGGACCAGTGCGGCCAGCGCGATCAGCCCCGTCCTCGGCAGCCGCGCCAGCATCCAGCCCGCCGCCAGCATCACCGGCACCTCAAACCCCGCGACCAGCCCCGCGAAGAGCGCCACGTCGCCTTCGCCATGCCCCGCCCCGGTCAGCACCAGCCCCAGAAGCACCATGTAAAGCGCCGGCCCCGACTTGACCGCGCCCACCGCCAGAAGCCGCGCCGCGATCCCCGGCCGCGCCATTTCGGCCAGCGCCGCCCCGACCGACATGCCGGAGGGTTCGGCCCGGTGGATGCCCTCGTCCTTCGGCCAGCGGCGCAGGACCAGGACAAGTCCGCCGGCCGCCGCCAGAGCGGTGACCGGATAGACCGCGACCAGCGGCACCCCGGCAGCGATCGCGGCCGACCAGAGCGGCAGGATCGCCACGAAGGGCAGGGTGAAGGCCGCCCGCACCGCCGCCTGGACGCCGTCGCGCCGGTCTTCGGGGAAACGCCGCGCGGTCAGCCGCGCAAGCACGAAAAGCTGCCCGAAGAGCGTGCCCCCGAAGGGCAGGAGGACCGCATGCGCCAGAACGAAGGCCGGCACCGTCGGCGCCAGAACGACCAGCGCCGGCCCGGCCAGCCACAGAACGGCCGCCGCGATCGCCATCGCGCGGCGGTTCGCGCGACGGTCGGTCAGTACCCCGACCGCCACCGCGCTGACGGTGCCCACCAGCGACGCCGCGACCAGCACCGCCGCGTAGGCCCAGCCTCCGAGGCCGAAGACATTCCGTGCGATCAGCGACTGGAACGGCGCGATCGAGGCGATGCCGCCGCCCAGCAGGAACAGCAGCAGCACGACCAGCCGAAGCACCGGGTCGCGCGCCAGCAGCGCAAGCTGACCCATCAGGGCAGGACTTTCCCGGGGTTCAGCAGGTTTGCGGGGTCGAGCGCCGCCTTCAGCGCCCGCATCACGTCCAGCGCCACCGGGTCCTTGAGCCGCGCCATAGAAGCTTTCTTGGCCAGCCCGATCCCGTGTTCGGCGCTGAACGACCCGCCCAGCGCCACCGCCTCGGTATCCGCGCCGATGCGAATCGCGTCGAGCACTTCGGGATCGCGCGTTGTGCCATAGGCGCTGTAGTGGATGTTTCCGTCACCGAGGTGGCTGATCGCCATCCACCGCGACCCGGGGTCGAGCGCGGCGAGGCGGTCGGCCATCCGGTCGAGGAACGCCTGCACCTTCTCGAGCGGCAGCGACAGGTCGAGATCGACCGTCGGCACCGGCAGCACCATCACCTCGGCCGCCGCCTCGCGCCCTTCCCACATTTCGCGCCGCTGCGCTTCGCTGGCCGCCACCGTGGCATCGAGCGCGCCACCGCTTTCGAGGCTTTCGGCCAGCGCCGCCTCCAGCATCGCGGTCAAGGGCACCGTGCCGTCGGGCCTCGGTTCGGCGTCCTTCGGCGCGGTCGAGGCGATCTCGACGAAGATGTTGTGGTCATGGCGGCGCGCGAACGGCTCGCGCCGGCCGGGGCGGATTTCCGCCAGCCGGTCCATGTAGTTTCCCGGCATGTATTCAAAGGCTTCGACTAGCCCCCCGGTAGCCGTCTGCAGACGGTTCAGAAGCGCCAGCGCCGCGTCGATCGAGGTCACCGCCACCATCGCCGAGGCATAGGCGGCGGGCTTCGGGAAAAGGCGCAGGACTGCCGCGGTGATGATGCCAAGCGTGCCTTCGGCGCCGATGAACAGGTCTTTCAGGTCATAGCCTGAATTGTCCTTGCGCAGTTCCGACATCAGGTTCAGCACCCGCCCGTCGGCCAGCACCACCTCGATCCCGAGGCACAGGCCCCGGGTCGAACCGTAGCGCACCACGTTCGACCCGCCTGCATTGGTCGAAAGGAACCCGCCCACCATCGCCGAACCCTTCGCCCCGAAGGTCAGCGGGAACACCAGCCCCTGTTCCGCCGCCGCCTCGTGCAGGCGCGACAAGATCACGCCCGCCTCGACGATGGCGATGCGCGACGACGCCCGCACCTCGCGGATGCGGTTCATCCGGGCGACCGACAGCATCACCCGGCCCTCGGCTTCGGACGCTCCCGTCAGCCCGGTCCGCCCAGCGGAGGGCACCACGCCCACCCCCGCCGCCGCGCAGAGCTTCAGGATCGCCGTCACTTCGTCCGCCGACCCGGGGCGGACCACGGCGAGCGGCGCCCAGCGGTACTTGCCCATCACCTCGGTGCCATAGCCTTCGGTGTCCGCGCCGGTTAGAACATGGGCCGCGCCGACGGCATCGGCGAGGCGGCGGATCAGGTCTGCGGACGCGGTTCCGGGCATGGCGCAGAGTGATCATGCATGCGCGCCCCGCTTGCAAGCCCCGGCGCGCCGCCGCAGGAACGGGTCGCAACGCGCCCAATGATGCCGTATCGGAGCCAGAGCGACCGCCTTACCACCGCAAGGATGAGCGCGACCGAAAGGGATGCCCATGTCGAACGACCCCCTGCTCCAACCCTTTCAGCTTCGCCACCTGACGCTCAGGAACCGCATCATGTCCACTCCGCACGAGCCCGCCTATGCCGAAGACGGGATGCCGACGGAACGCTACCGGCTTTACCACCGCGAAAAGGCGCGGGGCGGCGTGGCGCTGACGATGACGGCGGGTTCGGCCATCGTCTCGCAGGACAGCCCGCCCGCCTTCAACAACCTGCAGGTCTGGCGCGACGAGATCGTGCCGCACCTGAAGCGCATCGCCGAGGACTGCCACGAAGCGGGCTCGGCGGTGATGATCCAGCTTACGCATCTGGGCCGCCGGACGAACTGGAACAAGTCCGACTGGCTGCCCGTCGTCTCGCCCAGCGCGGTGCGCGAACCCGCCCACCGCGCCTTTCCCAAGCCGCTCGAGGACTGGGACATCGAGCGCATCGTGGCCGATTACGCCGACGCGGCCGAGCGGATCAGGGCCGCGGGCCTCGACGGGTTTGAACTGATGGCGAGCGGGCATCTGATAGATGCCTTCTGGTCGCCCGCGACGAACCGGCGTGAGGATGACTGGAACGGCAGCCTCGACAACCGCCTGCGCTTCACCTTCACCGTCATCGACGCGATCCGCGCCCGGGTGGGGCGCGACTTTCTTGTCGGCATCCGCATGGTGGGCGACGAGGACTGGTCGATCGGGCTGTCCCGCGCCGAGGGGATGGAGATCGCGCGCCGGGTCGCATCTTCGGGCAAGTTCGATTTCATCAACCTCAACCGCGGCCATATCGACACTGACCCGGCGCTGCTGAGCCTTATCCCGATCGCGGGCATGCCGAGCGCCCCGCACCTCGATTTCGCGGGCGAGGTCCGGGCGGCGACGAAGTTCCCGGTCTTCCACGCCGCCAAGATCGCCGACGTGGCGACGGCGCGCCATGCCATCGCGTCCGGCAAGCTCGACATGGTGGGGATGACCCGCGCCCATATCGCCGACCCCCATATCGTGCGGAAGGTGATGGCCGGGGCCGAGGCGCGCATCCGCCCCTGCGTCGGCGCCACCTACTGCATCGACCGCATCTACGAAGGCGGCGAGGCGCTTTGCGCGCACAACGCGGCGACGGGGCGCGAGGCCACGATGCCACACGACATACCGAGGGCGCCGGGGCCGAAGCGTGTCGTCGTGGTCGGCGCGGGGCCTGCCGGGCTGGAAGCGGCGCGGGTGGCGGGCGAACGGGGGCATTCCGTCACCGTGCTGGAAGCGGCGCCCCAGCCCGGCGGACAGATCCTGCTTCTGACCCGCAACCCCCGCCGCCGCGAGCTGATCGGCATCGTCGACTGGCGTGTGTCCGAACTTGCCCATCTAGGTGTCGATCTGCGCTGCAATGCCTTCGCCGAGGCGGCCGACGTGCTGGCGCTTTCCCCCGACGTGGTCGTCATCGCCACCGGCGGCCTGCCGCAGGCGCCGGCGATGGAGGGCGTGGAGCTTGCCACGTCGAGCTGGGACGTGATCGCCGGCGACATCCGCCCCGCGGGGCGCTGGATCGTCTATGACGATGGCGGCGGCCACGCCGGGATCACCGCCGCCGAGATCGCCGCGAAGGGCGGCGCCGAGGTCGAGATCGTCAGCCCCGAACGGATGTTCTCGCCCGACGTGGGCGGGCTGAACCACGCCCCCTACATGGCCGCCTTCCAGGAGGCCGGGGTGAAGATCACCATCGCCACCCGCGTGACCGGCCTCAGGCGCGAGGGCAACCGCATCCACGCCACCCTCGGGTCGGACTACTCAGCGGGCTGGCGCGGCGTAAGGGTGGCCGACCGGGTGGTGGTGGACCACGGGACGGCTGCCAACGACGCGCTCTACTTCGACCTCAAGCCGCTCAGCCGGAACCGGGGCGCGGTGGACTACCGGGCGCTGACCTCGGGGCGGGGGGGGATATTCCCGGAGAGAAACCGGAACGGCCGCTTCCACCTCTACCGGATCGGCGACGCGGTGGCGGCGCGGAACATCCACGCGGGGGTCTACGACGCGCTGCGGTATGGCATCCGGTGGTGATGTCCCCGGCAGGGACAGGTTATTGCGTTTTGCTTTCTTCCTGCTCCACCCGCATCACCCGCCCCCTTGCCCGGAACAGCCGCGAGAGCTACCCGGGGCGGCGCCCGCCTCCCGGCCCGGCCACGGGCCGGGCGTTCTTCGCTGAAGACATGCCGCTGGCATGTCTCCCGGGCGCTCATCACCCCGAACGGGCGGGCGCCACCGCAACGGCGGTGTGCGAGAACGACGGCAGGGTTGGAGGCACCATAAAGCGCGGACCAACACCCTCGGCGCGCCCCCCTGCGGTCGGGCGCCGCCCTCTGTCGCGCAGGGGGATTGAGGGGCGATTCAGGAAGACGGCAAACCGCTCTAACGGGCCTGCAATCGCAAGGGGTTGCGGGCGCGTTCCGGGGAAGTCCTCACCCGTATGACGGGCGGTTCCGGCTCCCACCGCCCTCGCCGCCTCTTGCCAGGAAGAGCCGCGAAACGGTCCGCTAGGCGCCCTCTGCCGCCGGGGTCGGTCGGCGGCGATCCATGACGCCCGCAGAACCGCTGCCGCGCGGCATTCCGGAAGAACCCGCCGGAACGCCCGCAACGCCCTGAAACGGCGGGAAAAACCACGTCTTCTCCACGTCTCTCCGACGTCTTCTTTGCGTACGTACGTAGCCGGTGGAAAACGGCGGTCGCAGGGCGGCTGTGGGCGGTGCTGTGACCCCCGATAACACCTCCATCTGATTCTAGAGTCCGGCCCTGGGAGAGGACCGGACATGAAGAGATCGAAGTTCACGGAAGAGCAGATCATTGCGATCCTGCGGGAGCAGGAGGCGGGGGCGAGGGCGGCCGAGGTCTGTCGCAGGAACGGGATCAGCGGTGCAACGTGTCTCAGCCTGGAAGGCGAAGTTCGGCGGCATGGAGCCCCCGGCGGCAAAAGCGTAGAGCCCGTCGCCGACTTCGGTGAAGCTGGTCTTCTTTTTCGAGAGGCCCCCCGCGACGCGAATGCCTTGGCCATGATCCTTATCCCTGTCTCGCGTAGGGATCGGCAAGTGCCGGGATCACCTGGCCCGCGCAATCGCCGAACCCAATGGCGTAGCCGTCGCCGCTGCATCGGCCGCGCAGGGTGAGCGTGTCGTGGTCCGCGAGGAAGGTCCGCGTGCCGCCGTCGATGGCGATGGGTTCCTTGCCGCCCCAGCTGAGTTCCAGCAGGCTGCCGCGACTGTCCCGTGTGGGACCGGAAATGGTGCCTGACCCAAGAAGGTCGCCGGTGTTCATCGCGCAACCGCTTGTCGTGTGATGCGCGAGTTGCTGGGGCGCGGAATAGTACATCCCGGCATAGGTGGTGCGGCTGATCACCGTTTCCCTCCCGCCCGCGGGGGTCAGGCCGACTTCGAGCGCGATGTCATAGAGCATCGGGCGCGGTTCATGCAGATAGGGCAAGAGCGGCTTCTCCCGGGCCGGCGAGGCTGTGCGGAACGGCTCCAGCGCTGCCTTCGTCACGATCCAAGGGCTGATGGTGGTCGCGGTCGCCTTGGACTGGAACGGGCCCAGGGGCTGGTATTCCCAGGCCTGGGTGTCGCGAGCCGACCAATCGTTCAGAAGGACATAGCCGAAGATCATCTCGTCGGCCTCGGTCACGGTCACCGGATGCCCGTGCCGGGACGGCAGACCCACGACGGCGCCGATCTCAAGCTCCATGTCGAACCTGGCCGAAGGGGCGAAGCGCGGCGCGGCATCGTCCGGGCCCTTCACCTGCCCCCAGGGGCGGCGCACATCGGTTCCCGACACCACGACCGAAGATGCCCGACCGTTATAGCCGATGGGCATGTGCAGCCAGTTCGGCGGCAGCGCGTTTTCCGGCCCGCGGAACATCGTGCCCACGTTGAAGGCGTGGTTCCGCCCGGCGTAGAAGTCGGTGTATTCCGCCACCCGGAAAGGCAGATGCAATCGCACCGCCCGTAAGGGATGCAGGAACGCCGAGACCTCCGCCCGGTCCGGTGCCCCTGCCTGCATCAGCCCGGTCACCGCCCCCCGAAGCGCCGCCCAGACCGACGGACCCGCCGCCATCAGCGCGTTCCACTGCCCGCCCTGCAGATAGGGCCCCCCCGGCAAGGACAACCGCCCTGCCGCCTCAAGACCCGCCACATCCAGCACGAAGTCCCCGATCGCCATGCCGCAACGCGGCGCGGCCCCTTCCTGCGAGAAGGCCCCGCAGGGAAGGTTGTTCAGCGGAAAGGGGCAGTCCGGCGCATTGGCGCTGTCCACCCAGCTAAGAATCAAGGCCATCGGCCGCTCCTTCGTCTTGCGGCATCCCTCCGCTGCGCGGAAGCGGGCGCCCCTGCGCTTACTTCACGCCCGGCGTGCCGTCGAACTTCTTCGAAAGGCTGCCCCAGCAGTCGATGTAGTCTTCCTGCAGGTGACCCGCCCGGGCGGCGAAGGGCGTCAGGTGCTGCGGAAAGCGGGTTTCGAACATGAAGCTCATCGTGTCGCTCTGGAAAGCCGGGGCCAGTTGCTCGTTCGAGGCATGTTCGAAGGCGTTCCTGTCGGGGCCGTGCGGCAACATGCAGTTGTGCAAGCTCATGCCGCCGGGGACGAAGCCCTTCGGCTTGGCGTCATAGATGCCATAGATGTTGCCCATCAGCTCGGACATCACGTTCTTGTGGTACCACGGCGGCCGGAAGGTGTTTTCTGCCACCATCCAGCGTTCGCGGAACAGCACGAAGTCGATGTTCGTGGTTCCTTCGATTCCCGACGGCGCGGTCAGCACCGTGAAGATCGACGGGTCGGGGTGGTCGAACAGCACCGCGCCGACCGGGCAATAGGTGCGAAGGTCATATTTGCAGGGTGCGTAGTTGCCGTGCCAGGCCACCACGTCCAGCGGGCTGTGGCCGATCTTCGTCTCATGGAACTGCCCGCACCATTTGACCGTCGTCTTCGATGGCGTCTCGCGGTCTTCGAACGCCGCGACGGGCGTCTTGAAGTCGCGCGGGTTGGCCATACAGTTGGCGCCGATCGGGCCACGGCCCGGCAGGGTGAATTTCTGCCCGTAGTTCTCGCAGACGAAGCCGCGGGCCGGGCCTTCCAGCAACTCGACGCGGTAGACGAGCCCGCGCGGCAGGATCGCGACTTCCTTCGGTTCCAGGTCGATGATGCCCAGTTCCGTGCAAAAGCGCAGCCGGCCTTCCTGCGGCACCACCAGAAGCTCGCCATCGGCCGAGAAGAAATATTCGTCCTTCATCGATTCCGTCACCAGATAGACATGGCTCGCCATGCCGGTCTGGGTGTTCACGTCGCCTGCGGTCACCATGGTCCGCATCCCGGTGATCCAGGTCAGCGGTTCGGCCGGTACCGGCAGCGGGTCCCAGCGGTACTGGCCCAGGCTGACGATGTCGGGGTCGATGCAGGGCGCCGACTTCCACAGCGGCACGTCGATTTTCCGGAAGCGGTGGGTATGCTTCACGCTGGGCCGGATGCGATAGCACCAGGTGCGTTCGTTCTGATGGCTGGGCGCGGTGAAAGCGGTGCCGGAAAGCTGCTCGCCATAGAGGCCGTAGTTGCATTTCTGCGGGCTGTTCATGCCCTGCGGCAGCGCGCCGGGCAGCGCCTCGGTTTCGAAATCATTGCCGAAGCCGGGCATGTAGCCTTCGTGCGGGCCCAGATTGGTCACCGCGCGGATCATCCCGGCGGGAAGGGCGTGGCTGGTCATTTGGCTCCTCCAGATGGCTGAATCGGGCCGGGGACGCGGGAGTGTCCGGGTTCGTGGCAGGAATAGTTGCAGACGCAACAAAGTCAAGGTAAAGTTGCGGCTCTGGCAAGGGGAAGCGATCGTGCCCGAGACCGTTCTTCATGACTACTGGCGTTCGTCCGCCGCCTATCGCGTGCGGATCGCCCTGAACCTCCTGGGCCTTCCGCACCGCCCGGTTCCGGTCGACCTTCTGGCCGGGGAGCAGCGCGGCGACGCGAATCTGGCGCGCAATCCCCAGGGTCTCGTGCCAACTCTGTACATCGACGGGCATGGCCTGACACAGTCGCTGGCCATACTTGAGTACCTTGACGAAACGCGGGGGGCCGGCTGGCTTTCCGGTGACGCCGCTGCGCGCGCGCGCATCCGGGCCACGGCCTATGCCATCGCGATGGACATCCACCCCGTCTGCAACCTCCGGGTCGCGCGTTACGCCGTCAGCCAGGGCGCCGGGATGGAAGGCTGGATGCGGCATTTCATCGCGCTCGGGCTTGAAGGTGTCGAAGGTCTTCTGACCGCCGACCGGGCAGGGCGGTTCTGCCATGGCGACCGCCTGACCCTTGCCGATATCTGTCTGGTGCCGCAGGTTTACAACGCCCGCCGCTGGGACGTCGATCTTTCGGGCTTTCGCCGTCTGGCAGCGATCGCAACCACGCTTGAGGACCTGCCGCCCTTCGCCGCGGCGCATCCCGATCGGGTCAGGCTGACAGGGTGACCTTGGCAAGAGCCTGTGCCATAGTCCGCGCGCATGGATCCAATCCGTACGGACCCGATGACCGAAAGCGCCCGCGACTTCGACCTGGAAAGGTTCCTGCCCTATCTGCTCAACCAGGTCGCGGAGGCGACTTCGGCCGGTTTTCACGCTGCCTACCGCGATCGCTACGGAATGACCCGCACCCAGTGGCGGGTCCTGGCCAACCTGGGAAAGTTCGGCGCCATGACCGCGCGGGACATCTGCGGGATTTCACATATCGAAAAGACCAAAGTCAGCCGCGCGGTCACCGCGCTGGAAGATGCGGGATTCCTGAACCGTGTGCGCAGCGACGCCGACCGCAGAGCCGAGATTCTGTCGCTGACCGATGCCGGCCAGACCGTTTTCGCCCAGCTTGGCCAGCTTGCCAATTCCTATGACAGCGGGCTTCGGGCGCGCCTTGGCCCGGCCGAGGCGGCGCAGCTTGACGCCCTCTTGCGCCGGGTGCTGCAGACCGAAGGCCACAGGATGGGCGGCGGACCCTTGCCGTCCGCCGGGTGACCTTGGCCCGCGTCTTTCGGCCGCCAGGGTCGGTACCGAAGGGTTGTTTCCGGTCCGGGAAGCGGGAAGCGGGTCAGGGGAGGGATGCCCTTTGCACCCTTGGGACGAAGGCACGCCGTAGTGGGCGGGCCGCACCTTTCCCGATCTCGTTCGGTGAAAGGCGTCATTGCGCCCCGAAGGGATCGGGGCCCTTCTACCGGGCGTCGGCGGACCCTATCCGAACGGATCGGCCGCGATCCTGGTCCTGGCCGCGCGATACTCGGCCGCCAGACGGGCGCAGAGGTCGGCCGCGAAGGGGATGTCGGTGATTCCGCCCACCCCCTGGCCCGCCGACCAGACGGTCTTCCAAACCTTCGCCTCGCTTCCCATGTCGAGCTTGCCGTGGTCGGGCAGGTTCGCGGGGTCCAGCCCGTTGGCGATGATGCTGGGTTTCAGGAAGTTGGCTGCGACGCCCGAGATGGCGGGCGTGTAGAGGATGTCGGCGGCCGCAGTATCGACGATCATGCGCTTTTGCGCCTCACTCACCGTCGCCTCGCGGGTGGCGATGAAGCGGGTGCCGATCGAGACCATGTCGGCCCCCATCGCCCGGGCGGCGAGGATGTCGGCGCCCGTGGTGATGGCCCCGGCGAGGATCAGGGTGCCCGGAAAGACCTGGCGGAGTTCCGACAGGACCGCGAAGGGCGAAAGCGTGCCAGCGTGCCCGCCCGCCCCGGCGGCCACGGCGATGATCCCGTCAACGCCGGCTTCGGCGGCCTTTTCGCCGTGGCGGCGGGTGATCACGTCGTGGAACACCAGCCCGCCGTAGGAATGCACCGCCTCGACCAGTTCGCTGACCGCGCCGAGCGAGGTGATGACCAGCGGCACCTTGTGTGCGATGACCTGCGCGAGGTCGGCCTGCAGTCGCGGGTTGGTCTTGTGGACGATCAGGTTGACGCCGAAGGGTGCCGCGCCCGGGATTTCGGCCAGCCGCGACCGGATGCCAGTCAGCCAATCATCGAGCGCCTCGGTGGTGCGGGCGTTCAGCGCCGGGAAGGTCCCCACGACGCCGCCCCGGCAGGCCTCGACCACCAGGTCGGGGCCCGAGGTCAGGAACATCGGCGCCGCGATGGCGGGAAGCTTGAGGGGCGACAGGGCGGGGGGGATGGGCATGGGCGTGCTCCTCAGACCCCCAGCATCGCGTCCTGCCGGGCGCGCAGCGCGACGATGCGGCTTCCTTCGGGCAGGGCGGTGTTGGCGCGCGTGATGAGCGTGCCGCGGGGGATCGGTACCGTGACCTTCGCGCCTTGCAGAAGGCCGACCGGAAGCGCGCCTTCCGCGCGGGCCTCTGCTGCGGTCATGATCCAGGCGCGGTAGCAGTATTCGCCGATCTGGTCGAGCGCCTCGCCCGGTTTCAGGTCGCGTTTGGCCAGGGCGCAGACCTCGGCCACCGGGCGGGCGAGGGGCACCATGTCGGCCTTGCGGTAAAGCACGGTGCGGGCGCAGGTCAGCGGAACGTCCAACGAAGTCAAATGGTAAGGGCGGAAGAAGGCGAAGTAGGGGCCCTTGCCCATCTTCAGGTCCTCCATCCGTTCGCGGATGGGGGTTGGTCCATCTCGGCCACCACGAAGACCCCCGGGGTCACGCCCTTGCCGACCGAGAAATCCACCCGGCCTTCGTTCGACGACAGCACGGCCCCATGCGATTTTGGCACCAGCACCTGCGCCAGTTCGTTGCGCGAACAGGCGGGGCCGTGCATTCCGGGCTTGTCGGGCAGCAGGCCAGTGGCGTTGGCGATGGCGGTCATTTCGACCATGGTTTTCGAGCCGTCCACGAATTCGGTCAGCATCCGGGGGTTCATGTGCCGCCGCGCCGCCTCTTCCGCGTACATGTCGGGGGTGGCGTCGATGTTCAGGGGGTTGTTCTTGCCCTTGCCCGCGCAGACGATCCGGTGGCACATGGCGCTGACGAATTCGATCAGCTCCATGCACGAAGACGGCTCGTCACCCGCCCCGTGCGAATAGATCACGCCCAGCCGCTCGGCCTCGGCGCGCAGGAAGGCGCCGATGGTCACGTCGGCCTCGACGTTCATCATCACCAGTTTCTTGCCGTGCTCCATGGCGCGCAGCCCGATTTCCGCGCCCACGGCGGGAACGCCGGTGGCATCGACCACCACTTCGATCAGGCCGCTTTCGATCAGGGTTTCCACCTTGTGAGTCAAGGCGATACGTCCGCCTTCGATGGCGGCGTTCAGCGCGTCGGTGGTCGTGGTGGCCTGCCCCCGGTCGGGGCCGCCGTCGGCGATGGTGACGGCGCGCGAAGCGGCCTGCGGGTTGATTTCGCTGATCGCGCCCACCACGATCCCGCGCATCTGGGCGACGCGGGAAACGATGTCGGTTCCCATTTCGCCCGCGCCCACCAGCCCGATACGGATCGGTTTTCCGGTGTCGGCCCGTGCCGCAAGGTCGCGCGCCAGTCCGGTCACGGCGACGTTGGTGGGCATTGCGATCTCCGTTCGGTTGAGGGGCTGTTTAGAGCAAGATGAATCCGGACGGAACCGGCGGCGCATCTGCCCGTCGGGGATCGCCCACGATGGGGAGCCAAGCCCTTGCGGGCGCTGCATTAATTATCGGCATTGGTAACGCTCGCAGGGTGCCAGCAACCTGCCAGCAATATGCCAGCAACCTGCCATACGATGGTATGGCATTTGGTGAATTAACCATGAATTCCGATTCGCCGGGGCGGCTTCGCCCGAAGCGGGGGGGGGCAATGGCGGGGAGGGCCGTCGCGTTTCCGGGAATTGTCCGAACGGGGCGGTTCAGGGCGCGGCCGCCCCACCCTGACCCTCTCCTCCGAGGGGGGGAGGGAAAGGGCGATCCGGCGAGCGTGGGGGATTTCGGGCGAAGACAGCGCCATGGCTTGCGGGAGGGCTTGCGCAGTGGGGGCAGGCCGATATTATACAACCGTTCAGCAAGGATTCGCCCATGCCCCGCGACCCGCGCTTCGACATCCTGTTTGAGCCGGTCAGGATCGGCCCGAAGACCGCGCTGAACCGGTTTTTTCAGGTTCCCCATGCGTCCGGCATGACGAACGCCGCCCCGCATGTGCGCGCGGCGTTCCGGGGGATGAAGGCCGAAGGCGGCTGGGCGGTGGTATCCACCGGGGCCTGTTCGGTGGACCCGTCCTCGGACGACAGCCCCTTCCCCTTCGCTTCGCTCTGGGACGAGGCCGATATCCGCTCGCACGCCCTGATGACCGAGGCCGCCCATGCCCACGGGGCGTTGGCGGCAGTGGAGCTGTGGCACGGAGGTGCTGCGGCGGTGAACCGGACGACGCGCCACGCGCCGCTTTCGCCTTCGGGCGTGCCGTGGATGGCGACGCATGTGGGGTTCATGTCTTCGGCCCGGCCCAGGGTGATGGACGCGGGCGATATCCGCGACCTGATCCGCTGGCACGCCGAGGCGGCGGTCCGGGCGGAACGGGCGGGGTTCGACATCCTCTATGTCTATGCCGGGATGGGGTATCTGCCCTACCAGTTCCTGCTTTCCGACTACAATCGCCGGACGGACGCCTATGGCGGGTCGGCCCGGAACCGCGTCCGGCTGGTCGCCGAGCTGATCGATGCGGTGCGCGAGGCGACCGGCGGGCGCTGCGCCGTGGCGTTGCGGGTGTCGATGCAGGAGTTGCGGCAGCGCCCGTCCGAGGTGGCGCCGAGCGAGGCGCATGAGGTCATCGGTCATCTGAAGGACGCGCCCGACCTGTTCGACGTGAAGATGGACTATTCGGCCTATGACTGCGCCCCCAGCCGCTACACGCCCGAGGGCAGCCATGAGTCGACCATCGATTTCATGAAGTCGGTCACCGACAAGCCGGTGGTCGGCGTCGGCCGCTTCACCAGCCCCGACACGATGGTGTCGATGATCCGGCGCGGTGTGCTCGACCTCATCGGCGGGGCGCGGCCGTCGATCGCCGATCCGTTCCTGCCCCGGAAGATCGAGGAGGGAAGGGTCGAGGACATCCGCGAATGCATCGGCTGCAACCTCTGCATCTCGAGCTGGCACGACGGCGTCTGGGTGCGCTGCACGCAGAACCCGACGGCCGGCGAGGAGTGGCGGCGGGGCTGGCACCCGGAGGTGGTCGGCAAGGACGGCAGGGGCCAGGTGCTGGTGGTGGGCGGCGGGCCGGCGGGGCTGGAAGCGGCGCTGACGCTGGCGCGGCGGGGGTTCGAGGTGGCGCTGGCCGACCGCGCGCGCGCTTTCGGCGGGCGGCTGAGGTGGGAAACCTCGCTGCCGGGGCTGAACCAATGGCATCGGGTGGTGGATTACCGTCTGGGGCAGTTGCGGAAGATGGCGAACGTGGCGCTGTACCCGGAGAGCGAGTTGTCGGCGCAGGACGTGTGCGACTTCGGGGCCGAGCATGTGGTGATCGCCACCGGCGCGCGCTGGACGGCGGCTTTGTGCGGGGCGAACGAGTTGCCGCAGGGAGTGCTGGTCGCGCCACGGGTTTACACGCCTGACGACCTTGCGGCGGGGACGGTGCCCGAAGGGCCGGTCGCGGTCTTCGACTTCGACAACTACTACCTCGGCTCGGCGGTGGCGGAGTTCCTGGCCGGGCAGGGCCGCGCGGTGACCTACATCACCACGGCGGGGGCGGCGGCTTCCTGGGGGTTCATGACGAACGAGCAGCCGCTGGTGCACCAGTCCTTCACGAAGAAGGGGATCGCGCTTCGCACGCTGGAGATCGTCACCGGGTTCGACGGCGAAACCCTCCGGCTGGCGCAGATATTCTCGGGCGAGCCGCGCGAGGTGGCGGCGAAGTCGCTGGTCATCGTGGGCCTGCGGGCCGGGGGAAGCGCGCTTTTCGAGGCGCTGGTCTCGGAACCGGACCGCCCGCCCTCGCTGCACCTGACGGGCGACGCGAACGCGCCGGGGGCGATCGTCCATGCCGTCTATCAGGGCCACAAGACCGCCCGGGAACTGGGCCTTTCGGCCGTTCAGATCATGCCCCGCCGTGACGCGCCCTTCGCGCCGCGCGATTTCCAGATGCCCGAGGCCGCCGAATGACAAGGCCGGAGGGACGCCGCCGGACGGCCGCGCGCCCCTCGGGCGGGATCGCGCAGCGCCCCTTCGGGCAGGTGGAGCGGCGCTACGACCCGATCCGCGTGATCTCGGACGATCAGGTGGCGGCGATCCACGAGGCGGCGCTGACGGTTCTGGCGCGGCAGGGGATGCGGGTGCTGCACGCCCCGGCGCGCGCGCTTTTCGCGGCGGCCGGGGCGACGGTGGACGACCTGATCGTCCGCTTCGACCCGGGGATGTTCCCGCCCCTGCTTGCGACGGCCCCGAAGAGCTTCACCCTGGAAGCCCGCAATCCGGCCCGCAACCTCCGGGTCGGCGGCAGGTACTGCGTCTATTCGGCGGTCGGCGGCCCGGCCTATGTGATGGACAACGACCGGGGCCGCCGCGACGGCAGCTTCGCCGAGATGTGCGACTACCTGAAGCTGATCCAGTCGCTGAATGTCCTGCACCAGGAAGGCGGCGGGCCGTTTGAGCCGATGGACCTGCCTGCCAACACCCGCCACCTCGACATCTACCACGCCCAGATCAGGCACCTGGACAAAAGCTGGCAGACCCAGACGCTGGGCGGCCCGCGTACGATGGACGGGATCGAGATGGCGGCGATCATGCTGGGCACCGCGCCCGGGGGGCTGATCCATCGGCCGGTGCTGATGGGCATCATCAACACCAACTCTCCCTTGCAGCTCGACATCCCGATGGCCGAGGGGCTAATCGCGCTGGCCGAACACGGGCAGGTCAACGTCATCACCCCCTTCACGCTGGCGGGCGCCATGGCCCCGGTCACGGTGGCCGGGGCGCTGGTCCTGCAGCATGCCGAGGCGCTGGCGGGGATCGCGCTGACGCAGATCGTGCGGCCCGGGGTGCCGGTGATCTACGGGGGCTTCACCTCGAACGTGGACATGCGGTCGGGAAGCCCCGCTTTCGGCACGCCGGAATACACCAAGGCGGCGCAGGCCTCCGGGCAGTTGGCCCGCCACATCGGCGTGCCGTTCCGATCGTCGAACGTCTGCGCGGCGAACGATGTGGATGCGCAGGCGGCCTGGGAGAGCCAGATGGCGCTCTGGGGCGCGCTGATGGGGGGCGCGAACCTGCTGGAGCACGCGGCCGGGTGGCTGCATGGCGGGCTGACGGCGAGTTTCGAGAAGCTGATCCTCGATGCCGAGATGCTGCAGATGATGGATGCCTATTTCGAGCCGCTCGGCACCACCGAGGCAGACCTCGCGCTTTCGGCCATCGACGAAGTGGGGCCGGCGGGGCACTTCTTCGGTGCGGCGCATACGATGAGCCGCTACGAGACGGCGTTTCACGCGCCCATGGTGTCGAACTGGGACAACCATCCGAACTGGCTCTTGAAAGGCTCGGTCGATGCCCGGACCCGGGCCAACGAGGTGTGGAAGAGCCTTCTGGCCGAAGCCGAACCGCCGCCGCTCGACCCGGGCGTCGACGAGGCGCTGGCGGACTACGTCGACCGGCGGAAGGCCGAAGGCGGAGCACCGATGAACTGATGCGCAAGAGCGGGTCCATGAGCTATCGCACCGACTTTCCCTTCGCCCTGAAGGAGATCGAGAACATCTTCGTGCCGCTTCCCGACGGCACCCGGCTGGCCGGGCGGCTCTGGCTGCCCGAAGGGGCGGGCAGGGTGCCGCTGATCCTGGAATACCTGCCCTACCGCAAGCGCGACGGGACGCGGGGGCGCGACGAGAAGATGCACCGCTATCTGGCGCGGCACGGCTATGCCTGCCTGCGGCTGGATATCCGCGGTTGTGGCGACAGCGATGGCTTGCTGACCGACGAATACTCGCCGACCGAACTGCAGGACGGCGTCGAGGCGATCCGCTGGCTGGCCGGGCAGGACTGGTGCGACGGGCAGGTCGCCATGTACGGGATCAGCTGGGGCGGCTTCAACGGGCTGCAGATCGCCGCGCTGCAGCCGCCCGAGCTGAAGACGATTATCACGGTCGGCTCCACCGACGACCGCTTCGCCACCGACATCCACCGCGTCGGCGGCTGCCTGTCGAAGGACGATTTCGACTGGTCCTCGACGATGTTCGCCTACATGGACCTGCCGCCCGACCCCGCCATTGTCGGCGAGCGGTGGCGCGCCATGTGGGAAGCGCGGCGCGAAGCGAATGCGCCGTGGATCCTCACCTGGCTGCGGCACCAGCGGCGCGACGACTACTGGCGCCACGGGTCCGTCTGCGAGGATTTCGCCCGCATCCGCATTCCGGTCTATGCCGTTTCGGGCTGGGCCGACAACTATTCGGAAAGCGTGCCGCGTCTGCTCGCCGGGCTGACCTGCCCACGCCGCGGGCTGATCGGCCCCTGGGCGCATTCCTTCCCCCATGACGCCTCGGTCGCCCCCGAGATCGGCTGGCTGCAGGAGGTGCTGCGCTGGTGCGATCACTGGCTGAAGGGTCGCGCGACCGGGATCATGGACGAGCCGATGCTGCGGGTCTGGATTGAAGACAGCTTCCGCCCGCAGACGCTTTACACCGTCAAGCCCGGCCGCTGGGTGGGCGAGGCCGAATGGCCCTCGCCCCGGATCGGGGCGCGGCGGATGCCGCTGGGCGAGAACGGGCGGCTTGCGGCGGACGGACGGGGCGAGGTGTCCGTCTGCTCGCCGCTCTGGGTCGGGCTTGCCGCCGGCGAGGTCGGCCGCTACGGCGACGAGGCGGAATGGGCGACCGACCAGCGCGAGGATGACGGCGGCTCGCTTGTCTGGGTGACCGGGCCGCTGCCGGAAACGGTGGAAATCCTCGGCGCGCCGAAGCTCCACCTCCGCTTCCGCTCGGACAGGCCGCAGGCACTGGCCTCGGTCCGGCTGAACGAGGTCTGGCCCGACGGCGCCTCGGCGCGCGTCGGGATCGGCCACTTGAACCTCGCCCACCGCTTCGGACATGGCGACCCGCAGGACCTGACGCCCGGCGCGTGGACCGAGGCGACCATCGAGCTTGACGACATCGCCCACAGCTTTGCCAAGGGCAACCGGATCGCCGTGTCGGTTTCGACGACCTACTGGCCGATTGCCTGGCCGTCGCCCGAACCGGCGACTCTGACCATTGCGCTGGGCGCGAGCGCGCTGGAACTTCCGGTCCGCCCGCCGGACCCGGCCGACGCCACCCTCCGCGCCTTCGACCCGCCCGAAGCCGCTGCCCCCGACCCGGTGCAGGACTTCCCCGCGCCGGAAGGCTGGCCGCTGCGCCGGAGGGTGACGCGCGATCTCTTGTCTGGCGAAACGGTGGTGGATTTCCCCCGCAATACCTATGCCTTCTTCCACCCGGCGTTGAACCAGACGCATCGCGGCACCGGCTACGCCCGCTACACCATCACCGACGGCGATCCGCTGAGCGCCCGGTGCGAGACAAGCTATACCAGCACGATCGAACGCCCCGACGCGGTGATCGGCCACGAAAGCGAGGGGTCGCTGACTTGCGACGCGACGCATTTCCGGGTGCGGATGCGGATGCGGCTGACTGAAAACGGGCAGGAGGTCTTTGCCCGGGAATGGGACGAAAGGATAGCGCGTGACCATCTTTAGGGCGGACTGCCCGGGGAGAGGCTTTCGCGCGGCCTTGCCCGCCAGGATCACCCGCCCCGGGCCTGACCCGGGGCCTCTCGCCCGGTCGTCGCGCGGGTTGGGGCGGGGGCCCCGGGTCAGGCCCGGGGCGGGTAGCCGCACTTCCCCTTCGCCGCAGGACGCCATGAAGGCGGCCGCTTCCCCGCGCGAACGGGTACACTTGCGATGCCGTGAGCCGCACCGGAGTTCCCGCGCCGTACCACCCCGCCCGCAGGCCCGGCGCTGATGCTGTCCTACGCGATCAGGCGCCTCGGCCTGTCGGTGCTGATCCTGATCGTGGTGATGCTCGCGATGTACGCGATGGTGTTCCTGGTGCCGGGCGACCCTGCCTCGGTCGCGCTGGGTCCCCGGGCGAGCCCCGCCCTGAAGGAGGCCCTGCGCGAACGGATGGGGCTGGACCAGCCGGTGCTGACGCAGGTGGGCTACTTCTTCTGGAACGCGGTCCGGGGGGATCTGGGCATCGACGTCTGGTCGAAACGCCCGGTGCTGGAGCAGATTGTCGAAGCCTTTCCGAACACCCTGATCCTCGGCCTGACCGGCCTTGGCTGGGCCATCGCCACGGGCGTCCCCCTCGGCTGCCTGGCGGTCATGAAGCGCGACACCTGGATCGACCGGGCGCTGGGTGTCCTGTCGGTCAGTGTCATCGCGGTGCCGTCCTTTGTGGTCGCGATCTACGGGCTGATCGTCTTCGCGGTCTGGCTGAACTGGCTGCCGGCCATCGGCGCGGGGCAGGCGGGCGATACCGGATCGCAGCTGCGCGCGCTGATCCTGCCCGCCTTCGCGGTGGGCCTAGGCTGGGTGGGCTACCTCGCCCGCCTGGTCCGCGCCGCGCTGCTCGAGGTGATGGAGGCGCCGCATATCCGCACCGCCCGTGCCTTCGGGATGTCGGAGCGCCGGATCGTCTTTTCGCACGCCCTCCGCGTTGCCATCGTGCCGACCGTCTCGGTCCTTGCTGTGGGCTTCGGCGGCGTCCTGTCCAGCGCGGTCTTCGTCGAGGCGGTGTTCTCGCGCCCCGGCATCGGCACGCTGATCACCTCGGCGGTGGAAAAGCGCAACTACCCGGTGGTGATGGGCACGGTGCTGTTCATGACGGCGTTCTATCTGATGGTGGTGACGGCGGCCGACCTGCTGATCGCCCGGCTGGACCCCAGGGTGCGCGATGTCCTCCGCGGCTGACGCGCCCCCCGCCCCTTCCCGCCGCGGCGGGCTCGCGGTGCTTGCCCGCGACCCGCTTGGGGCTACCGGTCTGCTGCTGGTCGCGGGCTTTGTGCTGCTGGCCTTTTTCGCCCCGCTGATCGCGCCCTACGATCCCGTCGCCATCGACGTGAAGGCGAAGTTCCGGCCGCCCTCGGCCCTGCACTGGGCGGGAACCGACCAGCTTGGGCGCGACCTGCTTTCCCGTCTGATCTGGGGGGCGCGCACCGCGCTTGGCATCGCCATCACCTCGGTCGGCCTTGCCGGGGCGGCGGGAACAGTGCTTGGCCTCGTCGCCGGCTACGGCCCGCGCTGGCTCGACGCGATCCTGGTGCTGATCTTCGACGCGATGTCGTCGCTGCCGATGATCTTCTTCGCGCTGGCCGTGATCACCGTGCTCGGCCCGGGGACCACAACCCTGATGATCGTCGTCGTGCTCGTGTCCTTTCCCGCCTATGCGCGGCTGATCCGCACCCAGACGCTGACGCTGGCCGGCGCCGACTTCATCCAGGCCGAACGGGCGATGGGGGCGGGGGCGGCGCGGATCGTCTTCATCCACCTTCTGCCGAACGCGGTGGGCCCTCTGGTGATCCTGCTTTGCATGGATATCCCGGTAGTGATTATGCTCGAGGCCGGCCTGAGCTATCTCAACCTCGGCGTCCGTCCTCCGACGCCTTCCTGGGGAACGATCCTGTCGGACGGGTATTCCGCCCTTCGCCAGGCGCCGCATATCGTGGTGGCGGGGGGGATCCCGCTGGTTCTGGCAACGCTGGGCTTCACCTTCATGGGCGAGGGCCTGCGCGACGTGCTTGACCCCAGGGCGGTCGCCCGGAGGTGGGGATGAGCGCGCCCGCCCTTTCGGTCGAGGGCCTGACGGTCGAGTACCGGACGGGCGGCGCGGCAGTGCGCGCGGTGCGCGGCGTGACGCTGGCGGTAGACCGGGGAGAGGTGCTGGGGATCGTGGGCGAATCCGGCTGCGGCAAGTCCACGCTGGCGGCCGCCATGATGAACCTGCTGCCGACCGGCGGGCGGGTCACCGGCGGCAAGGTGCGGATCGGCGGCGAAGACCTGTTCGCCCTTCCGCCGGACGCGCAGCGCCGCCTGCGCGGAGACAGGATCGCGATAGTCTTCCAGGACCCGATGACCGCCTTCAACCCGGTGCTGACCATCGGCGCGCAGCTTGCCGACTTCACCCGGCGCGACATGGCGGCGCTGACCGGCGCGCTTTCGGATGTCGGCATCCCGAACCCGGTACGCTGCCTGACCCGCTACCCCCATGAGCTGTCGGGCGGGATGCGCCAGCGCGTCGCCATCGCGGCGGCGCTTCTGACAAAGCCGCAGGTGCTGATCGCCGACGAGCCGACCACCGCGCTGGACGTCACGATGGAGGCGCAGATCATCCACCTGCTGCGCCGGCTGCGGACGCGTTTCGACGGCGCGGTGGTGATCGTCACGCACCATCTGGGCGTCATCGCGGAACTCTGCGACCGGGTAGCGGTGATGTATGCGGGCGAGGTGGTCGAGGAAGGGCCCGTCGACGACATCTTCCACGATCCGCGCCACCCCTACACGCGGGCGCTTCTGGCCTGCGATCCGGCGGTGGTGGACCCCGGCACCGGGCGGCTGCCGGCCATCGGCGGGCGCATCCCTGACCTTGCCGCCCTGCCCCCGGGCTGCGCCTTCGCGCCGAGATGCGCGCTGGTTCATGCCGCCTGCGCGATGCCGCCGCCGCGCCGGGTGCCGGAGGCGGGGCGGTCCGTTCTCTGCCACGGGGCCGCATGATGAACGTGCTCCAGATGGATCATGTCGCCATCGACGTCGTGCGCGGCGGGTTCTTCGGCGGCAGGCGGCTTGCCGTGGTGCAGGACGTAACGCTGTCCGTCGCGCCGGGCGAAAGCGTTGCGCTGGTGGGGGAAAGCGGATCGGGCAAGACCACGATCGCGCGCGCCGCGATGGGGCTGCAGGCCATCTCGCACGGCGCCATCCGCTTCGAGGGGGCGCCGGTCGAAGGCCGCGACGGCCTTGCGCGCCTGCGCCGCCAGGCCGCACTGATGTTCCAGGACGCCACCGCCTCGCTTTCGCCGCGCCTGACGGTGGGCTATCTGGTCACCGAACCCTTCCGCATCCATGGCCTGCCCCTTCCCGACTGCGAGGCGAAGGCGCGCGAGCTTCTTGCCGCCGTGGGCCTGCCCCCGGCGATGACCCGCCGCTTCCCGCACGAACTGTCCGGCGGCCAGGCCCGCCGTGTCGTCGTCGCCCGGGCGCTGGCCTTGAACCCGCGCCTGGTGATCGCCGACGAACCCACCGCCGGGCTCGATGTCTCGGTTCAGGCCGAGGTGCTGAACCTCATGTCCGACCTGCGCCGCGACCGGGGGCTTTCCTACCTGATCATCACCCACAACCTCGCCCTCGTCCGGCACGTCGCCGACCGCGTCGCCGTTCTCTACCTCGGCCGCGTGGTCGAGGAGGGGTCGACGCGCGAGGTCTTTGCCAACCCCGCGCATCCCTACACCGCCAGCCTGATCGCGTCCGAACCGAAGCCGGACCCGCGCCTGCGCCGCGCCGATCTGGCGATCCGGGGCGAAATCCCCTCGATCCTGCGCCGCCCGCCGGGGTGCGAGTTCCATACCCGCTGCCTGCTTGCCGCCGACATCTGCGCGCGCCGCGCCCCGACGCTCGACCCGGTCGGCCCGGGCCGCGCCGCCCGCTGCCATTTTGCTATGAACCACCAACAACAGGGAGACCACCATGCACTGGACCACTGACAGACGCGGCTTCCTCGCCGCCGCCGGAGGCACTCTGGCCGCCGCCGCCACCCTTCCCCGCTTTGCCTGGGCCGCCGAAGGCGACACGCTGCGCATCCGCGTGACATCGGATTTCCAGGTCCTCGACCCCTACGGGATCATCGGCGAGCTGGACGACATCATCCCGCGCTGCACGCAGGTCACGCTGGTCCGCCTCGGTGACTTCCGCAGCGGCAACCAGATCCGCAACTGGGCGGCCGAGACGTTCGAGTGGACCTCGCCCACCTCTATCGCGTTCACCCTGCGCGAAGAGCTGAAGTGGACGGGCGACTACGGGCCCGTCACCACGGCGGACGTGAAGTTCTCGTACGAACGCATCCGGGGGTCGGACAGCGCTTGGGCCTATCAGTTCGAGAAGCTGAAGGAGGTCGAGGTGATCGACGACCGCAAGGGCGTCATCCACCTGACCGAGGCATTCGCCCCCTTCACGGTGATCGCGCTTCCGTATTACGGCGGCCATATCGTCTGCAAGGCGGCGGTCGAGGCGGCGGGCGGCAGCTATACGACCGAATCCCCGGCGCAGTGCGGTCCTTACCTCTTCGACAGCTGGGAACAGGCGCAGAAGGTCACGCTGAAGGCCAATCCCGACTGGACCGGCGAGAAGCCCGCCTTCGGCACGGTCGAATTCTACATCGTCACCGACGATCAGGCGGCGCTGCTGGCCTACGAGGCCGATGCCTTCGACTTCACCCGCGTCACGGTCGGCGCGGCCAAAGACTTCAAGGCCAACCCGCGCGAGGGCGCGACGCTGATCGAGGCGAACTCGACCCGCTATGTCTGGATGACGGTCAACATGCAGGCCGAAACTCTGAAGGACCCCCGCGTCCGGCAGGCGATCCAGTACGCCTATGACGGCGACGCGGTGCTTCAGGGCACCTATGACGGGCTTGTCCAGCGGTCTACGGGAGTCGTACCGCCCACCTCGGGCTATGCCCGCGCCACCAACAGGATCGCCGCGCGCGACGTCGAAAAGGCCAAGGCGCTGCTGGCCGAGGCCGGGGCCGAAGGTCTGACCCTGAACCTTTACACCCAGACCGACGGCATCAGCCAGACAACGGCCCAGATCGTCCAGGCAAGCCTTGCCGAAGCCGGGATCACGGTCGAAATCCAGCCCACCGAGGACGCCGCCTACTGGGCCCTGGGCGACAAAACGGCGGGCGATCAGTGGAAGTCGATCGAGCTTGTGCTGATGAACTTCGCGGGCGGCATCGACCCGACCGAAAACCTCGTCTGGTTCCGGCCCGACCAGATCGGCGTCTACAACTGGTCGTTCTTCGACAGCCCGGCATTCGAGGAGCTGTACCAGAAGTCCCTGACCGAGACCGATCCGGCGATCCGGCAAGGCATGTTCAACCGGATGGAGGACCTGATGGAGGAGTCGGGGGGCTTTGTCTTCATCTGCTTCGAGCCCTACCTCGTCATCCATGACGCGGACCTGAAGCCGGTGATCCTGGCCGACGGGCACCCCGACCCGGTCGCTTTCGGCAGGGCCTGATGCCAGGGGGCGCTTCCGTGGAACGCCGGAAAGCGCGCCTCTCGCCCGCCGAGCGGCGCGCCCATATCGAGGATGCCGCCTGCGCCTGCATGGCGCGGGGCGGCATCCGCGAGTTCACGGTGGACAGGGTGGTGGCCGAGGCCGGCGTGTCGCGCGGCCTGATCACCCACCATTTCGGGTCGATGGACGGGCTTCTGGTGGCCGTCTACCAGCGCATGTACGCCGAGTGGCTTGCGGCCATTTCGGCGCCGCCGCGCCCCGGACAGTCGCGCCTCGATGCGCTGATCGAGGCGCTGGTTTCGCCCGCGCTCTTCGGTCGCGACGTGGCCAACATCTGGCTGACGCTTTGGGGCGAGATCGCCAACAACTCGGTGCTGAAGGCCGAGCACCGACGCCTTTACTCGGGCTATCGCGAGCTTGTCGCCGCGGCCTTGCGCGAGTCCGCCGCAGCCAACGGCCTGAGGATCGACGAGGGAACCGTGGCTTCCGCCTTCATCTGCCTGATCGACGGCTTCGGCGTGCAGCGCTGTGTCGAGCCGCTGCTGATGTCCGAACAGGATGCCCGCGCCGCCTGCCGGACTTTCCTTGCCCCGCATCTCGGCCAGCCCCCGCCGTGAAGCGGCAGTTGCGGCCGCAGTGACGAAACGGCACGCTCGGGCGGCCAGAAGGAGTGACCATCATGGAAATCAGACGCGCCGGATCGCAGCCCTCGCGGCCAGGGCCGGCGGAGTGGTTTTCTGGGCGCGTCCGCCTCGACCCGCTTTTCGCGGCGCCCGAACCGGCGCGGATGTCCTGCCTGTCGGTCACCTTCGAGCCCGGAGCCCGGACAAACTGGCACACCCACCCGCTTGGGCAGACGCTGATCGTGACCGAAGGCCACGGCCGCGCGCAGCGCTGGGGCGGGCCGGTCGAAGCGATCGGGCCGGGCGACGTCGTCTGGTTCCCGCCCGGCGAAAAGCACTGGCACGGCGCGCGGGCGGAAACCGCGATGACCCATATCGCGATCGCCGAAAGCGAAGGCGGAAAGACCGTCGATTGGCTGGAACCTGTCGCCGAGGGCGACCCGCCGGCCGGGTCCTAGCCCGGGAAATGGGCGCCGGATGGCCGGCGGCAAATCGCCGGAATGGGGGTGTGGCGCAAACCGAGAGACGACTTCGCGCGGAAGCGAAAGCATTCTTCCTGCGAAACGAAACAAAACGAAATTGACCCGCGCCTCCGGACCCGCAATAACCGTTCTTGGGACCAGCCTAGGCGCGCCGTGACGACCCCCATAGCCGAACAGCAGGAAATCGACGTCCTCGTCATCGGTGGGGGTGTGAACGGCTGTGGAATCGCGCGCGATCTGGCCGGACGCGGTGTGAGCGTGGTGCTGGCCGAGATGAAGGATCTGGCCTCGGCCACCTCGTCGGCCTCGACCAAGCTTTTCCACGGCGGGTTGCGCTATCTCGAGTTCTTCGAATTCCGCCTGGTCCGCAAGGCGCTCGAGGAACGCGAGACGCTTTTGCGCGCGATGCCCCATATCAGCTGGCCGATGCGCTTCGTGCTGCCCTGGCACCCCGACATGCGGTTCGAGGGCGACACGCCCACCTCGCGCCTGCTCACGACCTTCATGCCCTGGATGAAGGGCCGGCGACCGGCATGGCTGATCCGCCTGGGGCTTTTCCTGTACGACACTCTCGGGGGGCGGAAGATTCTTCCCGCCACCCGGACGCTCGATCTGCGCAGCGATCCGGTCGGCCGGCCGCTCAATCCGAAGTTCCGCCGCGCCTACGAGTATTCGGATTGCTGGGTCGAGGACGCGCGGCTTGTCGTCCTGAACGCCCGCGACGCCGAAGACCGCGGGGCGCGCATCCTGACCCGGACGAAGGTGACCTCGGCGGTCCGCGACGGCGGAAGGTGGACTGTCACCCTGTTGCCCGACGGCGGCGAGCCGCTGACCTTCCGGCCCCGCGTGATCGTCAACGCGGGCGGGCCCTGGGTAGAGGACGTGGTCCGCAATACTGTCCGGCTGAACAGCACCGAAAGCATCCGGCTGGTGCGGGGCAGCCACATCGTCACCCCCCGGCTCTATGACCACGACAAGTGCTATTTCTTTCAGGGCGAGGACGGGCGGATCATCTTCGCGATCCCCTACGAAACCGACTTCACCCTGATCGGCACCACCGACAAGGACCACCAGGGCGACCCGGCGACGGCCGTCTGCACCGAGGATGAGGCGGATTACCTTTGCGCCTTCGCCTCGCGCTATTTCGCCAAACCGGTCGGACGGGCCGACATCGTCTGGACCTATTCCGGTGTCCGGCCGCTTTACAACGACGGCGCCAAGTCGGCCACCGCCGCCACCCGCGACTATGTGCTGTCGCTGGACTCTTCCGGCCCGCCGATCCTCAGCGTCTTCGGCGGCAAGATCACCACCTACCGCAAGCTGGCCGAGGCGGCGGTGGCGAAGATCGCGCCGCATCTCGGCGTGACGCGGGGCGACTGGACGGCCGGCGTGGCGCTTCCGGGGGGCGATTTCCCGGTGGACGGGGTGCCGCACCTGATCGCAAGCCTGCAGAAACGCTACCCGTTCCTGACCGACTTCTGGGCCCGCCGGCTGGTGCGCGCCTACGGGACCGAGGCGGTGAAGGTGCTGGGCACGGCCCGTTCTGCGGCCGACCTGGGCTGCGGCTTCGGCGCCACCCTGACCGAGCGCGAAATCGGCTGGCTGATGGCGCGGGAATATGCGCGCACGGCCGAGGATGTGGTCTGGCGGCGTTCCAAGCTGGGGCTCAGGATGACGGCCGAAGAGATTGCCGCGCTTGAGGCCTTTATGGCGAAACGGCGCGCCGAGGCGCCGATCTGACCGGAGCGGACGGGATGGGGGAACCATGACGCATATCCTTGCGATCGACCAGGGCACCACCTCGACCCGGGCGATCCTGTTCGGCGCGGACCTGACGGTGAAGGCGGTGGCGCAGAAGGAATTCCCGCAGCACTTCCCGAAAAGCGGATGGGTCGAACACGACCCCGCGGACCTCTGGATGACCACCGCCACGACCTGCCGGGCGGCGATCCAGAAGGCCGGGGTTCCGGCCGCCGACATCGCCGCCATCGGCATCACCAACCAGCGCGAAACCACGCTGGTGTGGGACCGCAAGACCGGCGAGCCGGTCGGCCGCGCCATCGTCTGGCAGGACCGCCGCACTTCGGACCTGTGCCGGCGGCTGAAGGCCGAGGGGCACGAGCCGGGGGTGACAAGGGCGACGGGCCTGCTGCTCGACCCCTATTTCTCGGGGACCAAGCTGAAGTGGATCCTCGACAACGTTCCGGGCGCGCGGGACCGGGCCGTGCGGGGCGAGCTGATGTTCGGCACGGTGGACTGCTTTCTGATCTGGAAGCTGACCGGCGGGGCGGTGCACGCCACCGACGCGACGAACGCGGCGCGGACGCTGCTTTACAACATCCGCGAGGGCCGGTGGGACGAGGACATCTGCCGCCTGCTCGGCATCCCCGTGGGGATGCTGCCCGAGGTGCGCGACTGCGCCGACGATTTCGGGGCGTCCCAGCCCGGGCTTTTCGGCCGCGCGATCCCGATCCTCGGCGTCGCCGGGGATCAGCAGGCGGCGACCATCGGGCAGGCCTGCTTCGAGCCGGGGATGATGAAATCCACCTACGGGACGGGCTGCTTCGCGCTGCTCAATACCGGAGATGCGCTGGTGGAAAGCCGGTCGCGGCTGCTTGGCACCATCGCCTATCGTCTGGACGGCCGCACGACCTATGCGCTGGAAGGGTCGATCTTCATCGCCGGGGCGGTGGTGCAGTGGCTGCGCGACGGGTTGAAGATCATCCGCGAGGCGAAGGAAACCGCGCCGCTCGCCGCGCAGGCCGATCCGGGGCAGGACGTGGTAATCGTGCCCGCCTTCGTGGGCCTGGGCGCGCCATACTGGAACGCGGAATGCCGGGGGGCGGTCTATGGGCTGACCCGCAACTCGGGCCCTGCGGAATTCGCGCGGGCGGCCCTGGAAAGCGTGGGCTTCCAGACGCGGGATCTGCTCGAGGCGATGAAGGCCGACTGGGGCGACTCCGCTGGCACGGCGAAAGAGGGGGTGCTGCGGGTTGACGGCGGGATGAGCGCATCCGACCCCGCGATGCAGTTCCTTTCGGACATCATCGGCGCGCCGGTGGACCGGCCGAAGGTTCTGGAAACGACGGCGCTCGGCGCCGCGTGGCTGGCCGGGATGAAGGCCGGCGTCTGCCCCGGCCAGGAGGGGTTTTCGAAGGGCTGGGCGCTGGAGCGGCGCTTCGATCCCCGGATGGACGAGGCCACGCGCGATCGCCGCTACGGGCGCTGGAAGCGGGCCGTTCAGGCGACGCTTTCGGTCTAAGCGGCGTCTTCATTTGAGGGATTCCCAGTTGGGCTGAGTTCTGATTCAAGATCGAAAACGGAGGCGATCTTGAGCAGACGAACCCTGACGGACGCGCAGTGGGCGCGGATTGAGCCATTGGT
>JBJXFU010000080.1:0-3845 GCA_046155885.1 Paracoccaceae bacterium | reverse complement strand
TTCCCTTCGTCCGCGACATGGCGTTTGACTACGGCGTGCCGCAGCAGGTGAGCCCGCTCGTCCGGCGCATCGTTGCGGAAAATCCCGGACCGTTCACCTTCCGCGGCACCGGCGTCTACATCGTCGGCAAGGGCGAAGTGGCGGTGATCGATCCCGGCCCCGACATGCGCGAACATATCGATCTGCTGCTGAAGGCGGTCGCAGGTGAGAAGGTGACGCACATCTTCGTCACGCATGGACACATGGATCATTCGCCGGCTGCGCGTCCGCTGGCTGCCGCCACCGGCGCGAAGATCTATGCGTGCGCCGAACCTGTCATTCCGACAGATTCAGAAGTGCGCATGGAAGCCGGCGACGATCTGTCCTTCCGCCCGGACATCCCGGTGCAGGACGGCGAAGTCTTCCGCGGACGCGGCTGGACGATCGAGGCCGTTTCGACACCGGGCCATACGTCGCATCACACGGCGTACGCCCTGCACGAAGAGAATGCGCTCTTCCCCGGCGATCACATCATGGGCTGGTCGACGACCGTGATCAGCCCGCCTGACGGGGACATGACCGACTACCTCGACAGTCTCGTCAAAGTGCGCGACCGGAACTTCGATACGCTCTGGCCGACGCATGGACCGCAAGTCGCAGGCAATGTCCGCGAGTTCGTGCAGGCATACATCGACCACCGCATCGCGCGCGAAGACCAGATCATCGAACGACTCGCGCATGGCGACCGCACCATCCGCGAGATGGTGCCGGTGATGTACGCCGACGTGGACAAGAAGCTGCACCCGGCGGCGTGCCATTCCGTGCTCGCGCACATGATCCACCTGGTGAAGACCGGGCGCGTCGAATGCAGCGGGGCGCCCTGTATCGATGCCCTCTACGCGTTGCGCCGGGCGGCGTAGGGCTCACTCCGCCCGACGCACGCGCAGGGATGTGCCGCCGGCGTCCACGGACATCAGATAGCTGCCCATCGAGGCGCGCTTGATCGTGACCTTGCCGCCAGCGCGGGCGAGGCGGTTCGTCTCGTTGCCGACTGTCACCCACACCTGGCCGTTGTCCATCACGAACGAGGGGCGCCCATCGAAGCGACCGACCCGGGCGATCGTCATGCCCAACTCTGCTGTGCGCTCCGCTTCGACGGCGGCGGTCGCGCCTTCTCGGCGCAAAGGAAAGCCTGGCAGCCCCAGACGCGGCAGGCTGGGCAGCGAGAAGCCAAACGCCTCGCGCTCAATCTGACGGACGCCGGCGGCGTCCACCGCGGCAAACTGACCTTGTGTCTGCGCCGACTTCATGGCCCCGACTGCTGCGTCAAAGCAGGCGAGGCGCGCGGCGGCGTCGGCGATCTCGGTGCAGGCATAGACCTTGGCGACGACCTCCGGCGCCTGCGGCGGCGCCGGCTGCGCTGAGGCCGGGCCGGCAAGCACAAGAACGAGCAACGTCGCGGCTGACGCAAGTTTGAAGGGGCGCATCTTGAGGTCTCCCGAAATCCCGCGAGACACCTTAAGGTCCCGCGCCGCGATGTCAGCCCGGCGCGCGCAGAGGTCAGGACGAGGCAATGACGTGGACGGCGAACCGGCGCGGGCTCATCGGCATGGGCGGAGCGAGCGCGCTCGCGGCCTGCGGCGGCCGGGTCATCGGGCTCGATCTTGAGCGGCGCATCCTCGATATCGGCAACGGCGCCGAACCGCTTTCGCTCGATCCCCACAAGGCGTCGGGCCAGTGGGAGAACCGGATCATCGGCGAGATGTTCATGGGCCTCACCACCGAGGACGCACAGGCCAGGCCTGTTCCCGGCATGGCTGAGCGCTGGGAAACCAGCGCCGACGGCCTCGTCTGGACGTTCTATCTGCGCCGCGCCAACTGGTCAGACGGCATGCCGTGCACGGCCTACGACTTCGAGTTCGCCTTCCGGCGGATCCTGAGCCCCGAAACCATCGCTGAGTACGCGCAGGTCACCTACGCCATCCTCAATGCGCAGAAGGCCAAGGAGGGGAGTGTCCCGGTCACGCAGATCGGCGTGCGGGCGCTCGACGAACGGACGCTGGAGATGCGGCTGGAGCACCCGGCGCCCTACCTGCCGGGGCTGTTGAAGCACTACACCCACTACCCGGTGCCCAAGCACGTCGTTGAGAAGTACGGCGACGACTGGATCAAGCCGCAGAACGTACAGGTGAACGGGGCGTTCCGGCTGGAGAAGTGGTGGTCGAACTACGTCGTCCACCTGGTGAAGAACCCGGCCTTCTATGACGCGCGCAACGTCGCGCTGAACGAGCTCTACTACTATCCGACGGTCAACGACGACGCGATGGTGCGCAAGGTCATGACCGGCGAGATGGGGTGGGCGACCAACTTTTCAGGCAAGAAACGGGATCACTACGAGAAGGCAATGCCGGGCTTCGTGAAGGTCGCGCCGTATATGCTGCTGCAGTACTTTTCGCTGAACACGACGAAGCCGCCGTTCAACGACATCCGCGTGCGCCGGGCCGTCTCGATGGCCATCGACCGCAAGTTCATGGCCGACCGGATCTGGCAGGCCGGCTACCAGCCGGCGTGGTCGTTTGTGCCTCCGGGCATTTATGCCTACCCGGAAAGCGGGCGACTCGCCTTTGCGGACACGCCACTCGACCAGCGCCGCGCCGAAGCGAGGCGGCTGCTCGAGGAGGCAGGGTACGGGCCGGACCGGCCGCTCCGGTTCACGTTCAGCCACCGCAACACCCAGGACAACCCGCAGGTGGCGGTGGTGGCGCAGGCGGACTGGCGGGCCATCGCCCCCTGGGTGGAGGTCACGCTCTCCGGCGTCGAGGCGCAGATCCACTACGCAAACCTGCGCACCAAAGACTTCGAGGCCGGGGATGGGGGGTGGGTGGCCGACTACAACGACGCCTACACCTACCTCTACCTGCTGGAGACCAAGACCGGGCCGCAGAACTATCCGGGCTATTCCAACCCCGAATATGACCGGTTGATGGATGCTTCGACCCGCGAGCCGGATCTGGCCGTCCGCGCGCGACTCATGCGCCAGGCCGAGCAGCTGATGCTGGACGACTGCCCGGTGATTCCGGTCGGATTCGGCACCTCGAAGAACCTGGTCGATCCGCGCATCCGTGGCTTCGAGGGGAACCTCGAAGATATCCACAGGTCGCGCTGGTTTTCGCTACAGGCCTGATTAAGCGGAACTTTTTGGAGGCCGGCAAATGTGGCGACCCGAGGGCTGAACGGGGGCGCACGGGAAAAGTGTGTCCCATTTGCGTCACAGGCTGCCTTAACGCGTAACCGGATGTTCACCTTCATTGACGGCCCCATGACGGGTTTGCCAAAAAGAAGCCACAAGACGGGGGTCGGCTGTTCCGAAGCCCCGCAGTTGTCCGCGCTGTCGCCCTTTTCGGGGAGGGCCAGCTTGCTGGACCGGTAAGGGGTGTTCCGCGGGGGCGGCTCTCGGCGAGAGCCAGCGCTCCACGGAAGGCAACTCTCTAGTCCGGCGCCGGCGCGGGCGGCTCACGAGTTACGGATTGGAGGTTTCAAGTGAAGCAAGAGCAGAAGCGCGGCCTGTTCGCGACCACGGTGCTCGCCGGTCTGGCGATCACGATGCCGGCACTGGCGCAGGCGCCGGCCACCACCCCGGCCGCTGCGGCCGCAGATGACGAAGACGTCGTCGTCGTCACCGGTTCGCGTCTGGTCCGTCAGGACTTCACCGCGATCAGCCCGGTCACCACGGTCGGCGCGCAGGACATCGAACTGACGGCGACGCTGTCGGTCGAGCAGCTGCTCAACGAACTGCCGCAGGTCATCCCCGGCAACACCGTCACCTCCAACAACGCCGGCGGCGAAGACTTCGCCACCATCGACCT
>JBJXFU010000075.1:0-4650 GCA_046155885.1 Paracoccaceae bacterium | reverse complement strand
CGCTTTATGGTGCCTCCAACCCCAGCGGTGTTCCCGCAGACGGACGTTTCGGTTGTGCCCGCCCGGGACGCAATCGGGCGGGCGGTCGGGCGCTGCCCGGGTAGCTCTCGCGGCAGTTCCGGGCAAGGGGGCGGTGGGGGTTAGGCGGACAGAAGTCAATGCGTCCGTCAGCTGATCCCGCCTCAGCCCGCCAGCGCCGGGGTCATGCGGATCAGCGTCGGCCGGTCGGCCTCCAGCGCCTCCCTGACCGTCCGCGCCAGCTCGGCCAGCGTCGCGGGCTCTTCCGCCCCTGCCCCGTAGGCCCTTGCCAGCGCGAGGAAATCCGGGTTCCGCGCAACCACGGCATTTGGCGCGATCTGGGCGCGGACCATGCCGTCCCTGATCTCGCCCAGGGCGCCGTTGTCCCAGACGAGGATGGGCAGCGGCAGGCCGAGTTCCACCGCCGTGCCCAGTTCGGGCAGGGTGTACTGGAGGCCGTAGTCGCCGAGGATCGCGATGACCGGGCGGTCCGGCAGCCCCACCTTGCCGCCGATCGCCGCCGGAAGCGCGTAGCCGAGCGTGCCGAAGCCGAACGGGTGGTGCCAGAGGCCGGGTTCGTCCACGTCCCAGACCTCGAGGGCGACATAGGCGAACTGGGTCATGTCGGAAAAGACCGTTGTGTCCCGTGGCAGGGCGGCGCGCAGCGCGTCGCAGACGGGCAGGATGCCGGGCCGCTCCTGCCCGGCCTCGGTGCGCCAGCGGGCGCGGGCCGAGGCGACCTCGGCCGGGGTCCAGCCGCTGACGCCGGGCCCGGGGGCCGCCTCGAGTGCGGCATCGAGCGCCGCGAGGAACGGCCCGGCGTCGGCGAGGACGGGCAGGGCGGCGCGGTAGTCGTCGGCGAGCTCGGCGGGGTCCAGGTCGACACGGATCAGCGGAGCGCTGTGGCCGAGGCTGTCGCGCCAGATGTCGGTTTCCGAAAGCTCGGTGCCGACGGCGACGACCAGATCGGCGCGGGCGAAGACCTCGGCCGAGCCGGGGCGCGAGAGCCAGGCGCCAAAGGCGAGCGGGTCGGCGGGGTCCGTGATGCCGCGCCCGGCCATCGTCACGAAGCTGGCGGCGCGGCGTTTGGCGAGGACCCGGCGGGCGGATGCCCAGCCGGCTTTCGCGCCGCCGCCGAAGACGAAGAGCGGCTTTCGCGCAGCGGTGATCATCCGCGCGGCCTCGGCTACCTGGCCCGGGTCGGGCGCGGGCGGGCGGGGCAGGCCGGGGCGGGGCGGGAAGGCAGAGGCGGGTTCGCCCAGGACGTCGATCGGCACGTGGATGGCGCGGGCGCCGGGGCGGGCGGCGGCGAATTCGGCGAAGGCGCGGTCGATCAGCCCGTAGGCGCTGGCTGCGTCGGCGGCCGTCAGGCTCCAGCCGCAGACGGTGGCGCCGGAGCCGGCCTGATCCTTCATCTCATGCAGCCGCGCCCGGCCGATGCCGAGGTCGCCGCGTGCGAGGCAGGAGGCGATGGTCAGGACCGGCACGGAATCCGACTGCGCCTGGCCGAGCGGGGTGAGGATGTTCAGGAACCCCGGCCCGGTGATGACATAGGCCACGCCCGGCCGCCCCGTGACCCGCGCGTAGCCATCGGCCATGAACCCCGCGCCCTGTTCGTGGCGGGAAAGGATATGGCGGATGCCGGCGCTTTCGATGCCGCGGTACATCTCGAGATTGTGCACGCCGGGGATGCCGAAGATCACCTCGACCCCCCGGTCGCGGAGCAGGTGCGAGATGCGCTCGCCGAGCGGGCGGGTGGTCATCGACTGCGTGCCCCTGACTTTACCTTCGTTCAGGCTTCGCGGGCTGGCGGGAGACTGTCAAGCGGCGCCGCGCCGCCCGATCCGGCCCAGATGGGTGTCGGAAAAGCCCGAAGGCAGTTTCAGCCCGTAGCCGAGCGCGCGGTCGAAGGCGATATGGGCGAGCCAGATCAGGCCGAGGTGGAGGAGCACCGGGTGGGCCCAGGCGTAGCCGGCCGCCGCGAGGGCTGCGGCGGGCGGGGCCCAGTGCGCGAGGTTGTAGAGCGCGGCGCCGAAGCGCGGGCCGCGGAGGTAGGCGAGCATGGCAAGGTCGGGGGTGAGGAAGAGCGCGGCGAAGAGAAGCCAGCTTCCGCCGGTCAGGGCATAGGCGGCGGCCGCCGTGGCCAGCCCCAGCGCGGCCTCGGCGCGAAGCAGCGGGGCGGGGGCGAGGGGAAGGGTGGGGTTCGGGTGCATCGGGGCGGCTCCTCATTGGTGACGGGGCGACAGTCGCAGCGGGGCGCTAGAAAGGAAATTGATGAAATACGTTGGCCGGTTTAGAAGAAAACGATGAACCTGCCGCTTGACGGAATCGCCGCGTTCCTTGCCGTTCTTCGCACCGGGTCGCTGTCGGGGGCGGCGCGGCGGCTTGGTCTGGCGCAGCCGACGGTGCGGGCGCAGGTGGCCGATCTGGAGCGGCGACTGGGGGCACCGCTGTTCACCCGGTCGCGTAGCGGGCTGGCGCCGACCGAGCGGGCGCGCGGGCTTCGGGCCCGGGCCGAGGCAGTCGAGGCGGCGGCGGCAGCCTTCGGCCGGGCCGCCAGCGGGGCGCCCGGGGCGATCTCGGGGCGGGTGCGGCTGACCGCGTCGCGGGTGATGGCGGCGCTGGTCCTGCCGGAGATTCTTGCGCCGCTCCTTGCCGCCGCGCCGGGGCTGACGGTCGAGCTGGCCGCCACCGACGCGGTCGAGGACCTGACGCGCGCCGAGGCCGACATCGCGCTGCGGCTGGCCGAGCCGAGGCAGGCGGCGCTGGTGGCGAAGCGGCTGAGGCCGGTGGCGCTGGGGGTCTTCGCCACGGCGGGGATTGTCGCGGAACACGGGCCGCCCGCCGACGCGGCGGACCTGCTGGGCCGCTACCCCTTCGTTTCCGAAGACCGGGGCCGCCGCATCGCCGAGGGGCTGGCCGGGGCCGGCCTGCCGGTGCCGGCGCGGGTGGCGATCGCCACAGATGACGATGTGGCGGCGGCGCTGGCGGTCGGCGCGGGGCTTGGGGCAGGCATCCTGCAGGTGCGGATCGGCGGGAGGATGGGCCTGACGCGGCTTCTGCCCGACCTGGGTTTCGCGCTGCCGCTCTGGGCCGCGATGCACGAGGACCTGCGGCCGAGCGCCCCGGTCCGGGCGGTGTTCGAGCACCTGGCGGCGGAGCTGGGGTAGGTCGGGGCAATGGGGGGACGGGCATTTGAGGCCCGTCCGAATGCCGCGTTGACGCGACACAGGTTTGCGGTTTTGCAAACCGAATGCTTGGTCGCACGTCCGTCCTTAGCAAGATGACTCCCGACCGAACCGCCGCGCCACCGGGCTGAGCGGGGGCAGCCCTCCGGCGCAGGGATGCCCCCGCACATGCGGCAGCGTTGCGCGGTTGGCAGGGTCACGGGCCCCTGCCAATGGGGACCTTGGAAGAATCTGCACGGGTTATGCTGTTCTGGCGGCCGCGCTCAGCCGACGTGGAAAAGCGTCGTGAAGAGCTTCGGGTCGAGGCTGGCTTGCGCAAAGGTCGGGCCTTCGGTCAGCACGCTGACCGCATCGTGGCTGTGCAGCGATTCCTGATGGCTCGCGACGATGCGGAAGTCGCCGATCCGGGGGTCGGCCAGCAGCCTTTCGGCGAAGCTGCGCGCCGCGTCCTCGACGAAGATCGGGTTGGCGGCGTTGAGTTCGGCGAAGGCCTGTTCATCCTCGCGCTTTACCATCACCTGCGTCTCGGTCGGCACGGCGGCGCGGGCGAGGCCGATGAGGTCTTCGAACCACAGGCACTTGCGCCCTTCGAGCACCGCCGAGATGCGCGCCACCGAGCGCTGCGAATGCGCCGTGGCGAGCTGACCGCGCCTCTGGCGGGCGTGTTCGGAAAGCTCAAGCGAACAGGGGCAAGTGGAGGAATAGACGTAGTCGAGGTGCATGATGCGGGTGCGCACCCCTTTGGTTTCGACCAGTTCCAGCGCGATGTCGTAGTACTGCCAGCCGCTTAAGGACGACCGGAGCGAGGTGACCCGCGCCGGGAAGGAGAACCGCATCTGGATGCGGGCGTCGAAGCTGCCGAGGTCGGCCTTGTAGTCGTCGAGCGCGGCTTCGATCACCTCGAAGCTGAAGGTGCGTTCGGAATGGGCGTAGAAGGACCGCATGATGCGGCTCATGTTGATGCCCTTCTTGCCGGCATCGAGGCTGACCGTGCCGGTGACCGAGGTTTCCAGCGTCAGGTCGCCCGTGCCGCGCGCATGGAAGCGGATCGGCAGGCGGAAGTTCGAGATGCCGACATGCTGGATCAGCGTGTCGGCGCCGACGATCTGGCTGGACGGCCCGTTCTGCACGTCGGGCATGCTTGCCCGGTAGGCGGCGTCGGCGCGGAAATCCCCGGGATAGGCGCGCGAAAGGTCGGGGTAGTCGCCGGCCCCGCGCCCCGGCAGAAGCCGCGCGATGGCCGGATCGAGCCGCGCGATTTCGGCCGGGTCGGCGGCGGCGGCCCAGGCGCGGAGCGTCGCCAGCGCGTCGGCCGCGTCGTCGGCACCGGGTTCGCGTCCGATCTCGCGCACGTAGTTCATGGTACACCTTTCAGAAGTCCCGCCGGAAGGCACGCCCATCATCTAGGTCATGTCGCCGCAAAGCCCAACGATTCACGAAGGTC
>JBJXFU010000059.1:0-26220 GCA_046155885.1 Paracoccaceae bacterium | reverse complement strand
ACCTTTGTGCGAGGCCTATTCGATGATCTCTTTACCCAATTGAATCGGTGACTTCAGTCCGCACTACTACAACTGCGGGGTGAACCCCGCCCTGCGGGCGACGGTGGGCGGAATCGCCCACCCTACGTCAGGCGCTGCGCCCCGCCCGCTTCCGCTCATGCGGGTCGAGCCACCGCTTCCTGAGCCGGATCGCCTTCGGCGTGACCTCGACCAGTTCATCGTCCTCGACATAGGCGATGGCCTCTTCCAGCGACATCCTTATCGGCGGCGTCAGGACCACCGCCTCGTCCTTGCCGGAGGCGCGGATGTTGGTGAGTTTCTTGCCTTTCAGCGGGTTCACCTCGAGGTCGTTGTCGCGGGAGTGCTCGCCGATGATCATGCCGGTGTAGATCTGTTCCTGCGCGCCGATGAAGAGGCGGCCGCGGTCTTCGAGGTTCCAGAGCGCGTAGGAGACGGAGATGCCGTTTTCCATGCTGATCAAGACGCCGACGCGGCGGCCCTGGATCGGGCCCTTCCAGGGGGCCCAGGCGTGGAAGATGCGGTTCAGCACGCCGGTGCCGCGGGTGTCGGTCAGGAACTGGCCGTGGTAGCCGATCAGGCCGCGTGAGGGGACGTGGGCGACGATGCGGGTCTTGCCGACGCCGGCGGGCTTCATCTCGACAAGGTCGCCCTTGCGCTCGCCGGTCAGCTTGTCGATGACGGCGCCGGTGAATTCGTCATCGACGTCGATGATGACTTCCTCGACGGGTTCCAGCCTCACGCCGCCGTCCTCGCGGAAGATGACGCGGGGGCGGGAGACGGAGAGCTCGAAGCCCTCGCGGCGCATGTTCTCGATCAGGACGCCCATCTGCAGTTCGCCCCGGCCCGAGACTTCGAAGGCCTCGCCCCCGGGCGTGTCGGCGACCTTGATGGCGACGTTCGATTCGGCCTCCTTCATCAGCCGTTCGCGGATGACGCGGGACTGCACCTTGCCGCCGTCGCGGCCGGCGAGGGGTGAGTCGTTGATGCCGAAGGTGACCGAGATGGTGGGCGGGTCGATGGGCTGGGCGGGCAGGGCCGTGTCCACGTCAAGTGCGCAGAGGGTGTCGGCGACGGTGGCCTTCTGCATGCCGGCGAGGGTGACGATGTCGCCCGCCTCGGCCAGGTCGATGGCGGTGGAGGTGAGGCCGCGGAAGGCCTGCACGCGGGTGACGCGGAACTGCTCGATGCGCTCGCCGTCGCGGGTCAGGGCCTTGATGATGGTGCCCTGGGCGAGGCGGCCGGATTCGACGCGGCCGGTGAGGATGCGGCCCACATAGGGGTCGTAGGAGAGGGTGGTGGCGAGCATGCGGAAGGGCTCGTCGCCGTGGGCCTGCTGGGCGGGGGGCGGGACGTGGGCGACGATGAGGTAGAAGAGCGCGTCGAGGCTGGCGCGGGGGCCGTCGAGCGCCATGTCGGCCCAGCCGGCGCGGCCGGAGGCGTAGACATGGGGGAAGTCGAGCTGGTCGTCCTCGGCGCCGAGGTTGGCGAAGAGGTCGAAGACCTCGTTCAGGGCGCGGTCGGGTTCGGCGTCGGGCTTGTCGACCTTGTTCAGCACGACGATGGGGCGGAGGCCGAGCGCGAGGGCCTTGGAGGTGACGAACTTCGTCTGCGGCATCGGGCCTTCGGCGGCATCGACCAGAAGGCAGACGCCATCCACCATCGAGAGGATGCGTTCCACCTCGCCGCCGAAATCGGCGTGGCCGGGGGTGTCGACGATGTTGATGCGGGTGCCCTTCCATTCCACCGAGGTGCACTTGGCGAGGATGGTGATGCCGCGTTCGCGCTCGATGTCGTTGGAATCCATCGCGCGTTCGGAGACCTGCTGGCCTTCGCGGAAGGCGCCGGACTGCTTCAGGAGCTGGTCGACGAGCGTGGTCTTGCCGTGGTCGACATGGGCGATGATGGCGATGTTGCGCAGGTCCATGGGGCTCTCCGGGAACGGGGCGGGGCATAGCCCGGGCGCGCGCGGAAGGCCAGCGGGATTGTTTTGGACCAGGGGATGGACTAAGTTGGACCAAATTGGACCAAAGGACTTGGTCAAAGGGAATCGGGCAATGGACATGACGGTGAGCAAGGCCAAGGCGCATCTGGCCGATCTGGTGCGGCGGGCCGAGGCGGGGGAAGAGGTGATCCTGACGCGGAACGGCAGGCCGGTGGCGCGCATCGGCCCGGTTGGACGGAAGAAGACGCCGGAGGAGTTCGACGCGCTGATCCGCTCGATCCAGGAAGAGGCGCGGCTGCGGATGACGCCGGGTCCCGATGCGGCACGCAGTCAGGACTTTCTCTATGACGAAAACGGCCTGCCCGCGTGATGGTGGTCGACACCTCGGCGCTGATCGCGGTCGTGAAGGCGGATCCGGGCCATGAGGCGATCAGGGACTGCCTCAAGGTCGCGCACGGCGCGGCGATGTCTGCGGCGACATGGACCGAATGCCTGATCGTGGCGCAGGAGCGGAACGTGGCGGACCTCCTTCGCGAGATCGTCGGGCAAACGCCGATCGAAATCGTGCCGCACGACGCGGCATTGGCGGACCTTGCGGCCGAGGCGCACCGGGCCTGGGGCAAGGGAAACCACCCCGCGGCACTGACCATCGGCGACTGCTTTGCCTATGCGCTGGCAAGGGCGCGGGACCTGCCGCTGCTTTACGTCGGCGCGGACTTCGCGAAGACGGATGTCCGCTCGGCGCTGGGCTGAGCCCCGGCCGCTCAGAGCTTCCTGAACCGGTCCGCGTAACCCGCCCCGCCCGCGCCGGGGAACGGGCCTTCGGCGAGGTAGCGGGCGTGGCAGCGGGCCAGCGCCGTGCGGTCGAGCGTGACGCCGAGCCCGGGGCCTTCGGGGACCGCCGCGAAGCCGTCCCTGGGCGTGATCGGCCCGCCTTCGATCACATCGTCGGCGTACCAGCGGGCTATCGACTGGCTGGCATCGCGCACCGGCTCCAGCGCAGCCGAAACCTGCAGGTAGGCGGCGGTGCCGATGCCGGTTTCGCCAGAGTGGAAGCGGAAGCCGACGTTGAAGGACTCGGCCGCGCGGATGAAGGCGGTGGCGGCGGCGATGCCGCCCAGCTCGTTCAGGTTCGTCACGATGGCGTCGGGCGCGCCGAGGCGGGCGGCCTTGGGCAGGTCGACCGCATGGGCCGAGAACGACAGGTCGGTGTGCGGGCGGAGTGCCGCCATTTCTTCGTAGCTTTCGCAAGGTTCCTCGAACCAGGTCGGCGCGAAGGGCGAAAAGCGCCGGATCGCCTCGCGCGCCGCAGGCACCGTGTAGGCGCCGTTTGCATCGAGCCGCAGCTCGCGGTCGCCGATGGCGGCGCGAAGCTCGCGCAGCATCGTCACTTCCGCGTCCATCGACACGGTCGCGACCTTGCCTTCGAAGATGCGCGCGCCGTGGCGTTCGATCATCAGTCCCGCGCGCCGGGCGATGTCGAGGGGCGTGGCCTCGCCAGCCTCCGAGGGGCCCGGCAGGCGCCAGGCGAAGTATTCCGTCTGCGCGATCCGGTCGCGGACGCGGCCCCCGAGGAGAAGCGCCAGCGGCACGCCCTCGGTCCGGGCGCGGGCGTCCCAGGCTGCGATCTCGATCCCGGCGAAGACTCGGCGGGCGGCCAGGACGTTGGCCCAGGGCGAATAGGCGATGGCGGGCAGGAGGCGGGCGCGGATGGTGTTCAGGTCGCGCAGGTCGAGGCCCGCGATCCGCTCGCCCGCCTGCACCACATCCGCCGCGCGGTCGCCGTCGGCGCATTCGCCCAAGCCGGTGACGCCGTCTTCGGTTTCCAGCTCGATCACCGTCTTGGTCAGCGAGGCGGTGGCGCCGTAGCTGAAGCGGTAGGGCGCGGTGAAGGGGATGTTGACGGGGGTGGCGCGGAGCGAGCGGATTTTCATGGCCCAGTCTTTCCGCGAAATCGCGCGTGAGGGAAGGGGGCTCTGCCCCCGTCCCCGGGCAGCCCCGGGGACTCCCCCGGGATATTTCCGCCGAGCCGAAAGGGCGCGTTGGGAGTCCTTTAACCCCATGTCGCGCAGGGTCGCCATCGCGGTACAGGCGGGGACGCCGATGACCGTCCGAGACGAAAGCGCCCCGCCCGGTTCCTGCCGGACGGGGCGCCGCCTGTTTCGGCTCGGCGCAAATATCCCGGGGGTGCGGGGGCGGAGCCCCCGCCCGGGTCGGCCCCGCCAGGGGCCGAAACCTCGGCCGGAAGCTCAGCCCTGCAGCGCCTTGCCGAGGTATTCGTCCACTTTCTCCAGGTACCCCATCGTGGTCAGCCATTTCTGGTCCGGCCCGACGAGAAGCGCCAGGTCCTTGGTCATCCAGCCGTCCTCGACCGTCTGCACGGTGACCTTCTCGAGCGTCTCGGCGAAGCGCATCAGGGCGGCGTTGCCGTCGAGCTTGGCGCGGTGCTTGAGGCCCCCCGTCCAGGCGTAGATCGAGGCGATGGAGTTGGTGGAGGTCTCTTTCCCCTTCTGGTGCTCGCGGTAGTGCCGCGTCACCGTGCCGTGCGCGGCCTCGGCCTCGACGATCCTGCCGTCGGGGGTGAGCAGCACCGAGGTCATCAGCCCGAGCGATCCGAAGCCCTGCGCCACGATGTCGGACTGCACGTCGCCGTCGTAGTTCTTGCAGGCCCAGACATAGCCGCCCGACCATTTCAGCGCCGAGGCGACCATGTCGTCGATCAGGCGGTGTTCGTAACCGATGCCCTTGGCCTTGAAGGCGGCGGCGAATTCCGCGTCGTAGATCTGCTGGAAGAGGTCCTTGAAGCGGCCGTCATAGGCCTTGAGGATGGTGTTCTTGGTGGACAGGTACACCGGCACGCCGCGCGCCAGCCCGTAGTTGAACGAGGCCCGCGCGAAGTCGGCGATCGAGGCGTCGAGGTTGTACATCGCCATCGCGACGCCGGCGGCGGGGGCGGAGAAGACGTCGCGTTCGATCACCGTGCCGTCGTCGCCGACGAACTTGATGGTGAGCTTGCCCTTGCCCGGAAAGCGGAAGTCGGTGGCGCGGTACTGGTCGCCGAAGGCGTGGCGGCCGACGATGATGGGTTTGGTCCAGTGCGGGACAAGCCGGGGGACGTTGCGGCAGATGATCGGTTCGCGGAAGATGACGCCGCCGAGGATGTTGCGGATGGTGCCGTTCGGCGACTTCCACATTTCCTTCAGGTGGAATTCCTCGACCCGCGCCTCGTCCGGCGTGATCGTGGCGCATTTCACGCCGACGCCCACTTCCTTGATCGCGTTGGCCGCGTCCACGGTGACCTTGTCACTGGTGCGGTCGCGTTCCTCGATGCCGAGGTCGTAGTAATGCAGGTCGATGTCGAGGTAGGGCAGGATCAGCTTCTTTTTGATGAAGTCCCAGATGATCCGGGTCATCTCGTCGCCGTCGAGTTCGACGACGGGGTTGGCGACTTTGATCTTGGTCATGGGGTCCCTCCGGGGCGCGTGGCGTTGGCGGCGACATAGCGGAAAAGGGTTAAGGGGGAAAGGCGGTATGCGAAGGTATGCCGAATTGGCGCGGCTCAGTCCTCGCGGCCGATCCGGCGCGCCGCGCCCTCCCGGAGCGCGGCTGCGAACCTTGCGGCCAGGTGTTGGACAAACCGGTCGCTGAACCGTCCGATCCGGGCCGAAGGATCGAAGCGTGGCGAGATTTCAAGGATGTCGTGATTGTATTCGTCGAGCATCAGCCAGACGGGCCGGTCGCTGTCGAGCCCGGCAAGCCGTTTCTCGGCGCGGGGGACAGAGATGCAAAGCCGGTCCTTGCCCGGGGGTTGGGTGGTGAGGGCAAGCAGGATGACATGGCTGGCGGCGTTCGCGTCGCGCAGCGTGATGACGACGGCGACGGGCCTGTCCTTGCGCCCCTCCGTCTCGCCCCCGAGCTGCTGCCATTTCCAAAGGTAGGGATACCGCCAGACATCACCCGCGGAAGGGCGCGTCATCCCGGCCCGGCATCCTGACCTGCAATCTGACTGCCCAGCGCGTCGAGGATGGCGTCGCGCAGGTCGTCGGGCGTGTCATGGACCGAATAGGCGCGCGGGTAGGGTGCCGGGCGGCGTTCGAATTCCTCGACGCTCATCAGCACGAAGCGCGTCTTGCCGTGGCGGGTGATGGCCACAGGTTCGAGCGCGGCGGCGGCGAGCGCGTCTCCCAGGGACTGCTTTATCTTGGACGAGGTCATGGTCTTCATGTTGGCGGCCCTTCGGGTTTCGTCTAAAATAGACCAAATGGACAGAAGGTCAACCGACGAACCAGCCGCGCGCCATTTCCCTGACATGCGCCCACAGCCCCGGCGCGCCGCGCGCCACCTTCACTCCCACGCGCGCCTCCAACTGATCGAAGGTCACGTCATAGTCCACCCAGCTGCCGCCGCCGGTGGCGAGGTTCTGCATCACCGGCTGCACCCGGTCGAGCGACTTGGCGAAGAGGGCGTCGGGGGTTTCGGCTGCCTCGAATTCTTCCCACAGGGCGCGAAGGTCGTCGCCGATGTCGCTGGGAAGCATGCCGAAAATCCGGTCGGCTGCCTTCGCCTCGGCGGCGCTGACGGCTGCGGAGCCGTGGGCTTCGCCATTGGCGGAATGGATGGGGGTGTCGCCGGTGTCGATCTCCACCAGGTCGTGGAGGAGGAGCATGCGGATCACCCGGTCGATGCTGACGCCCGGGCCTGCCTGGTCGGCCAGCACCAGCGCGTAGAGGGCGAGGTGCCAGGAATGTTCGGCGGAGTTCTCGGGCCTGGTGCCGTCGGTGATGCGCGTGGCGCGGGTGACGGTAGACAGCCGCCCGGCCTCGGTCAGGAAGGCGAGCCGGGCGGCGAGGCGGGCGTCGCCCGGGGTGGCCATCAGTGGCTGCTTCCCGGAAGTTCCTTGTCGGTCGGCACGTAGGGCGCCTTGCCGCCTTCGCGGGCGGCGCGGATCGCTTCTTCCAGGAACCTGCGACCGCGCGCCTCGGCCATGCGGAGCTTGCAGGAGGTCAGGAAGGCTTCCTGCAGCGAGGGCGAGGAGGAGCCGATCACCTTGCCCACGTCCATGAAGAGCCGGTCGTTGCCGATCTCGACCTGCGCCTTCATCACGTCATGGGCGAGCGCGTCGGCGAGGTCGTCGAGAAGCGCCATGTCAGTGTTCTGCCCGGCCCTTGCGTTTCATCGCCCCGTCTCAGCGCGTCGTTTCGCCGAGGCGGCGGCGGACGTAGTCCTGCACGGCGCCGATCAGGGGGTACATGTGCGCCTCTTCATCCTCGAAGAAATGCCCCGCACCCTCGACCTCCTGATGGGTGATGGTGATGCCCTTCTGTTCGCGGAGCTTGCCCACCAGTGCCTTGGTGTCCTTCGGTGGCGCCACCCGGTCGGCCGCGCCGTTGATGATGAGGCCCGAGGCAGGGCAGGGGGCGAGGAAGGAGAAGTCGTACATGTTGGCGGGGGGCGCGACCGAGATGAAGCCGGTGATTTCGGGCCGGCGCATCAGGAGCTGCATGCCGATCCAGGCGCCGAAGGAAAAGCCCGCGACCCAGCAGTGCTTTGAATTGGGGTTCATCGCCTGCAGGTAGTCGAGCGCCGAGGCGGCGTCTGACAATTCGCCGATGCCCTGGTCGTATTCGCCCTGGCTTCGGCCCACGCCGCGGAAGTTGAAGCGCAGCACGGTGAAGCCGAGGTCGTGGAAGGCATAGTGCAGCCGGTGGACGACGCGGTTGTTCATCGTGCCGCCGAACTGCGGATGCGGGTGCAGGATGATGGCGATGGGCGCGTCGGGCTGTTTCTGCGGGTGGTAGCGGCCTTCGAGCCGTCCGTCCGGCCCCGGAAAGATCACCTCGGGCATGGCGTCAGCCGTCTTCCTTCTCGGCGGGCGCGGAGCCGGGATCGCCATTCTTGACGATTTTGCTCAGGCACCCTAGAACAGTTCTAAAGAGCGGGCGCGGGACTGCCTGCGCCGCCGGGTGGAAGGGAGTTAGTCGCCCCTGCCCTCCGCGTCAACGTGTTTGCTGGTTCATCCGGGGGCCGAACGTGAAACTTTCGACCAAGGGACGCTACGCGATGGTGGCGCTTGCCGACCTCGCCACGGCGGGCGATGAGGCGCTGACCTCGCTTGCCGCGATCTCGAAGCGGCAGGATATCTCGCTGCCCTATCTGGAGCAGCTGTTCGTGAAGCTGCGCCGGGCGGGGCTGGTCGAATCGGCGCGCGGGCCGGGGGGCGGGTATCGGCTGGCGCGCCCGCCCGAGGCGATCCGGGTGAGCGAGGTGATGCAGGCGGTCGATGAGACGGTGAGTGCGCTGCACACCGGAGCCGGGGCGACGGGGGCGGTGTCGGGGTCGCGGGCGCAGTCGCTGACCAACCGGCTGTGGGAGTCGCTCAGCGCGAACGTCTATGTCTTCCTGCACCAGACGCGGCTTTCCGACGTGATCCGCAACGAAATCACGCCCTGTCCGGCGGTGCCGGCGCTTCTGCATGTGGTGGACGAGGGATGAGCGCGCGCGTTTACCTCGACTGGAACGCGACAGCGCCCTTGCGGATCGAGGCGAAGGCCGCGATGGCGGCGGCGATGGAGGTCGCGGGCAACCCGTCATCGGTGCATGCCGAGGGGCGGGCGGCGCGGGCGCTGGTCGAGCGGGCGCGGGCGGAGGTGGCGGCGGCGGTGGGCTGCGCGCCGGCCGAGGTGGTCTTCACCTCGGGCGCGACCGAGGCGGCGATGGTGCTGGAGCGGCTGGGGGCGGCGGGGCGGGTGGTGGTGGAGCCCACCGCGCATGACGCGCTCTGGTCGCATCAGGGGGCGGGCGGGGGGGAACCTGCGGTCTTTGCGATGGGGTTGGCAAACAGCGAGACGGGGATGCTGTCAGAGGTTCCCGCGAAGGATGCGGGCGGCTGGGTTCTGCCGGATGGCGGGCGGGCGCGGACGCTGCTTCTCGATGTGACGCAGGCGGTGGGGCGGGTGCCTTTCGCCTTCGGCTGGTCGGGGGCGGATGTCGCGGTGCTGTCGGCACACAAGTTCGGCGGGCCGAAGGGGGTCGGCGCGCTGATCCTCCGCGAGGGGCTGGAGATCGGGGCGCTTTGCACCGGGGGCGGGCAGGAGAGCGGGCGGCGGGCGGGGACCGAGAACATCGTGGGCATCGCCGGGATGGCGGCGGCGGCAAGGGCGGCGGCGCGCGATCTGGCCGACGGGGTCTGGGACCGGGTGGCGGGTTTGCGCGACCGGATGGAGGCGGCGATGCGATCGGCCTCGCCCGGCACCATCTTTGTAGGGCAGGGCGGGGCGCGGCTGGCGAACACGCTTTGCGCCGTGACGCCCGGCTGGAAGGGCGAGACGCAGGTGATGCGGATGGACCTGGAGGGCTTCGCGGTCTCGGCCGGGTCGGCCTGTTCCAGCGGCAAGGTGCGGCCGAGCCGGGTCTTGACGGCGATGGGGTTCGATGCGGTGGCGGCGGCCTCGGCGGTGCGGGTGTCGATCGGCCCTTCGACCGGCGAGGACGAGGCGATGCGGTTCGCGGAGGCCTGGGGGCGGGCGGCGGCGAAGGCGCGGACTGGGGCGAAGGCGGCGTGATATGGCAGGAGAGACGGGCATGGACGGCAGCATGGCGACCCCGGGCGACGACGTGATCGACCGCGATGCGATGGTGCGGGACGGCGTGGACCGGGAAACGGTCGAGACCGTCCGCAACATGGGCGCCTACAAGTACGGCTGGAACACCGAGATCGAGACCGAGTACGCGCCCATCGGCGTGAACGAGGACATCGTGCGGCTGATCTCGTCCAAGAACGGCGAGCCCGAATGGATGACCGACTGGCGGCTTTCGGCCTTTCGCCGCTGGCAGGGGATGGAAGAGCCCCGCTGGGCGATGCTGAGCTATCCCGAGATCGACTACCAGTCGCAGTACTACTACGCCCGGCCGAAAAGCATGGGGGGCAAGCCGAAGTCGCTGGACGAGGTCGATCCGAAGCTGCTCGCCGCCTACGCGAAGCTGGGGATTCCGCTGAAGGAACAGATGCTTCTGGCGGGTGTTGAAAGCGGCGTGCCGGCGGATGCGCGGGCGGGCGAGCGGCGGGTGGCGGTGGATGCGGTCTTCGATTCGGTGTCAGTGGGCACGACGTTCAAGGCAGAGCTGGCCAGGGCGGGGGTGATCTTCTGCCCGATCTCGGAAGCGATCAGGGACTTTCCCGAGCTGGTGCGGAAGTATCTGGGCTCGGTCGTGCCGCCCAGCGACAACTTCTTCGCGACGCTCAACTCGGCGGTGTTTTCGGACGGCTCCTTCGTCTACATCCCGCCGGGGGTGCGCTGCCCGATGGAGCTGTCGACCTATTTCCGGATCAATGCCGAGAACACCGGCCAGTTCGAGCGGACGCTGATCATTGCCGACAAGGGGTCTTACGTCAGCTATCTGGAGGGTTGCACGGCGCCGAAGCGCGACGTGGCGCAGCTGCACGCGGCGGTGGTGGAAATCGTCGTGCTGGAAGATGCCGAGGTGAAGTATTCCACGGTGCAGAACTGGTATCCGGGCGACGAGGAGGGCCGGGGCGGCATCTACAACTTTGTCACCAAGCGCGCCGACTGCCGCGAGGCGCGGGCCAAGGTGATGTGGACGCAGGTGGAAACCGGGTCGGCGATCACCTGGAAGTACCCGTCGTGCATCCTGCGGGGCGAGGCGTCGCAGGGCGAGTTCTATTCCATCGCCATCGCCAACAACAGGCAGCAGGCGGACACCGGCACGAAGATGATCCATCTTGGGAAGAACACGCGCTCACGTATTGTATCCAAAGGGATTTCGGCGGGGCGGGCGCAGAATACCTATCGCGGGCAGGTCAGCATGCACCCGAAGGCCGCGAACAGCCGGAACTATACCCAGTGCGACAGCCTGCTGATCGGCGACAGATGCGGGGCGCATACGGTGCCCTACATCGAGGTGCGCAACGCCTCGTCCCGCGTCGAGCACGAGGCGACGACGAGCAAGGTGGACGACGACCAGCTTTTCTACTGCCGGTCGCGCGGGATCGGCGAGGAGGCGGCGGTGGCGCTCGTCGTGAACGGCTTTGTCCGTGACGTGCTGCAGACGCTGCCGATGGAATTCGCGCTGGAGGCGCAGAGCCTGGTGGCGATTTCGCTGGAGGGGTCGGTCGGATGAACCCCTGGGACAAGAACGGAGCAGCCGGCATGATCGTCACCACCACCCCCTCGGTCGAGGGCCGCGCCGTCCGCGCCTATCACGGCATCGTCGCGGGCGAGGCGATCCTGGGGGCCAACATCTTCCGCGATCTTTTCGCCGGCATCCGCGACATCGTCGGCGGGCGGTCGGCGGCCTATGAGGAGGAGCTTGGCAAGGCCCGCAAGCTTGCCCTGAGCGAGATGGAAGAGGCGGCACTCGCCCTGGGGGCGAACGCGGTGGTGGGCGTGGACCTCGACTACGAGGTGATCAACAACATGCTGATGGTGTCGGCCAGCGGCACGGCGGTGACGCTGGCATGACCCCAGGCCCGCGCAGTTCCGAAGGGCCCCGCGCACATGATTGCGGCGGCAATCCGGCGGAAGCGGCGGGTTCTGCCGCCAAATTCCCCCCGTTCCCTCCCGATTTCCGCCTTATGCCTGCTTCAGGTTGTGCGGCGTGTAAAGGGTTCGAAGGGGCCGTTCATGCCGATGCAGGATCAGAAGGGCGCCTTCGCGGAACGGCTGAAGCGGATCAATGCCGGGCATCAGTACGAGCATCAGGACGTTGTGGGGTTCCGCACGCAGAAGCTCTACGAGGTCAAGTACTCGGCGCGCGACAAGCGGCGGGGCGGCCGCGGTCCGGCGAACCTTCTGATGATCCTGATCGCCTTCCTCAGCGGGATCGTCGCCGTGGTCGCCGGCCGGCTGATCTTCTTTCACCTGTCGCAGATGGACGGCATGCCCGAGTCCTTCGCGCAGCTTGGCGGGAAGGGGATGCTGTTGTCGGCGCTGGTGGTGGCGGGCATCCTGACGGCGCTGCTGCACCTGTCCACCAAGGGCCGCATGCCGGCGCTGCTGGTCGGCTGCATGGCGATGCACTTCGGCGAGGCGGCGGTGGCGGCGAACGCGCCGCAGCTCTGGGCCGAGATGTTCTCGTCGGAATATGTGGCGGCGGTCGCGGGACACGTGCCGTTGGCCGGCGAAACGGCGGGCTGAGCGCCCGACCCAAGATCATTCCTGCAATCCCGGCGGCCGGGGCCTTGTGCCCCCGGGCCGCCTTTGCCATTCGAGGATCCCAATGCTGACGATCGAAAACCTTCACGCGTCCCTGGCCGAAGAGGACAAGCCGATCCTGAAGGGCGTCGACCTGGCGGTCGGGGCGGGCGAGGTGCATGCGGTGATGGGGCCGAACGGGTCGGGGAAGTCGACCCTGTCCTATGTGCTTGCGGGCCGCGACGGCTATACGGTCACGCAAGGCGCGGCGCGGCTCGACGGCGAGGACCTCCTGGGGATGGAGCCCGAGGAGCGGGCGGCGGCGGGGCTTTTCCTGGCGTTCCAGTATCCGGTCGAGATACCGGGGGTCGGCAACATGACCTTCCTGCGCACCGCGCTGAATTCGCAGCGCAAGGCGCGCGGCGAGGCCGAGGTGAGTTCCGGTGACTTCCTGAAACTGGTGCGGGCCAAGGCGAAGGCCCTGAAGATCGACGCCGAGATGCTGAAGCGGCCCTTGAACGTGGGCTTTTCGGGCGGCGAGAAGAAGCGGAACGAAATCCTGCAGATGTCGGTGCTGGCGCCGCGGATGTGCATCCTCGACGAGACGGATTCGGGGCTGGACGTGGATGCGATGAAGCTGGTGGCCGACGGGGTGAACGCGCTGCGGTCGAAGGACCGGGGGTTTCTGGTGATCACGCATTACCAGCGGCTTCTGGACCACATCCGGCCGGATGTGGTGCATATCATGGCGGACGGGCGGATCGTGAGGTCGGGCGGGCCCGATCTGGCGCTGGAGGTCGAGCGGAACGGTTATGCCGGGCTGCTCGCCGAGGTGGCCTGATGGTGCGGGTGCTGGGCAAGGACCCCGCGCGGGGCGCGCTGACCGAGGCGCGGATCGGCAAGCTCGATGCGCCGCCGGCCGGTTTCACCGCCGGGGCGCGCGCGGAGGCGCTGGCGCGGCTCCGGGCGGCGGGGCTGCCGTCGCGGCGCGACGACTACTGGCGCTACACCGATCCGGCGGGGCTGGTGGCGGAAGCCGCGGGGCGGTTGGCGGGGTCAGGCGGGGGAGACGGTGAGCTTGCCGCCATCGGCGCCGGGGTGACGGTGGGTTTCACCGACGGGGTCTTCGACGCGGCGCGGTCGGATGCGCTGGTCCTGGCGGGGGCCGAGGTGGAGCGGCTTGCGGCGGTGACGGCGGATATCCACTGGGCGCGCGGGCTTTACGGAGCGCTGGAGGCGGCGGGGCAGGACCCGGTGCCGCGGCCGCTGGCGACGCTGAACACCGCCGCGGCGGCCGACGGGGTGCTGGTACGCGTGACCGGGCGGGCGGCGCGGCCGCTGCGGCTGAGCTATGCCTCGGCCGGCGGCGCTTCGGATGCCGTCCTGCATCATGTGGTGCGGCTGGAGCCGGGGGCGGAGCTGACGCTGATCGAGACCGGTACCGGGGGGGCGCGGGTCAACACGGTGCTGGAGGTCGAGGTCGGGGCGGGCGCCCGGTTCCATCATGTGCGCGCGCAGGGAAGCGACCCTGACCGGCAGGTGGCGACGCATGTCTTCGCGAAGATCGGGGCGGGGGCGGTGTTCAAATCCTTCACCGCAGCGCTGAACGGGCGGCTGACCCGCAACGAGGCGGTGCTGGACATCGCGGGCGACGGGGCGGTGGCGCATGTCGCGGGGGTGGCGCTGGGCGACGCGGCGGCGGGGCCGTTCCATCATGACGACACGGTTTTCGTGACGCATGGCGCGGTCGGCTGCAAAAGCCGGCAGGTGTTCAAGAAGGTGCTCCGCCACGGCGCGACGGGGGTGTTCCAGGGCAAGATCCTGGTGAAGAAGGGGGCGCAGAAGACCGACGGCTACCAGATCAGCCAGGCGCTTCTGCTGGATGAGGACAGCCAGTTCCTGGCCAAGCCGGAACTGGAAATCTATGCCGACGACGTGAAATGTTCACACGGCTCGACTACCGGGGCGATCGACGAGACGGCGCTTTTCTACCTGCGTTCGCGCGGGGTCGGGCGGGAAGAGGCGGTGCGGCTTCTGGTCCTGTCGTTCCTGGCCGACGCGATCGGCGAGATCGAGGACGAGGCGCTGCGGGACGAGGTGGCCGCCGGGCTTGAGGCATGGATGACGGGGCACAGGGGCTGATGGGGTATTGGGGCTGATGGGGTATTGGGGCTGATGGGGCTGACCGGACGGATCGTTGCGACCTATCGCGACCCGGGCGGCGCGCTGGCGGGGATGCTTGCGGGGCCGCGGCGCGAGGACCGGCTGTTCGCCATTCTGATGGCGGCCTGCGGCTTCCTGTTTCTGGCGCAGTGGCCAAGGCTGGCGGCCGAGGGTGGCGCCGGTTCGGCGGGCCTTCCGCCGTTTGAGGCCCGCGTCGCGGCGGCGCTTTTCGCCACGCTTTTCGTGCTGCCCCTGTGCCTTTACGCGCTGGCGGCCGCCAGCCGCTGGGCTTTTCGCCTGATGGGCGGGCGGGGCAGCCATTACGGCGCCCGGGCAGCGCTGTTCTGGGCGCTGCTCTGCATCGCGCCGCTGGTCCTGGCGCAGGGCGCGATCGCCGGGGCGGCAGGCCCCGGGGCGGCGCGCGCGGCGAGCGGGGCGGTAGTCTTCGCGCTGTTCCTCTGGCTCTGGCTCGGCGGCCTGCGGGCGGCGGAGTTCGGGGGGCGTTCATGAAGCCGACCTTTCCCGCAGTCGCGGAGCTTGTCCGGGTGACGCTGCGCGATCCGGCCGCCGGGGCGCGCGAGCTGATCGGGCTCGGCCTGTCGATGCAGGCGCGCTGGCTTGCCTTCGCACTGGTCATCGTGCTTTCGGCGATCCTGACGCAGATCGCCATCCTCGGGATGCCGCCGGACGGCTCGGCCGGGATCGAGGCGGTTCTGCAGGACCCGCTTTTTGCGGTCCTGGTGCAGGGCACGGTTGTGCTGATCTCGGCCGTGGCGATCGTCGTCGTCGGCGGCTGGTTCGGCGGGCAGGCGCGGTTTCCCGATGCGCTGCTGCTGATGACCTGGATGGAGTTCATCCTGCTGGTGGTGCAGACGGCGCAGATCCTTTTCATCGTCGTGCTGCCGCCGCTGGGGCTGTTGCTGGCGGTCGCGGCGGGGGTGATCTTCTTCTGGCTGCTGGTCGGTTTCACCGCCTATCTGAACGGCTTCCGCAACCGGGGTCTGGTCTTCCTGGGCGTCATCGGGACGTTCTTCGCGGTCGCCTTCCTGCTGGTGACGGTGGCGGCGATGTTCGGCTGGCCGCTGCCGGGGATGCCCGATGTATGAGGTGGAGCGCATCCGCGGGGATTTCCCGATCCTTGCCCGGCAGGTGAACGGGCGGCCGCTCGTCTATCTCGACAACGCCGCCTCGGCGCAGAAGCCGAAGGTCGTGATCGACGCGATGACCAAGGCCTATGCCGAGGAATATGCGAACGTCCACCGGGGGCTGCACTACCTGTCCTCGGTGGCGACCGAGAAGTACGAGGCGGTGCGCGGGATCGTGGCGCGGTTCCTGTCGGCCCCCGATCCCGGAGAGATCGTCTTCACCACCGGGGCGACCGAGGGGATCAACCTGGTGTCCTACGCCTGGGCCGCGCCGCGCCTTCAGGCCGGGGACGAGATCGTGCTGTCGGTGCTGGAACACCACGCCAACATCGTGCCCTGGCACTTCCTGCGCGAACGTCAGGGGGTGGTGCTGAAATGGGTGGAGCCCGAGGCGGACGGCGGGCTCGATCCGCAGAAGGTGATCCACGCTATCGGCCCCCGGACGAAGCTGGTGGCCGTCACCCAGATGTCGAACGTCACCGGCGCGCGGGTGGACGTGGCGGCGATCGGGCGGGCGGCGAGGGAACGCGGCGTGCCGGTGCTGGTCGACGGCAGCCAGGGCGCAGTGCATGCGCCGGTGTCGGTGCCGGCGCTGAACTGCGACTTCTACGCGATCACCGGGCACAAGCTTTACGGGCCGTCGGGCTCCGGTGCGATCTGGATTTCGAAGGAGCGGATGGCTGAGATGCGCCCCTTCCTCGGCGGCGGCGACATGATCCGCGAGGTGACGCGCGAGGCGGTGACGTACAACGACCCGCCGATGAAGTTCGAGGCCGGAACGCCCGGCATCGTCCAGCAGATCGGGATGGGTGTGGCGCTGGACTATCTGATGGCTTTGGGGATGGACCGGGTGGCCGAACACGAGGCGGCCTTGCGCGACCATGCGCAGGAACGGTTCCGGGCGATGAACTGGCTTAAGGTGCAGGGGACGAGCCGCGACAAAGGCGCGATCTTTTCCTTCACGCTGGACGGGCCGGCGCATGCCCATGACATCTCGACCGTGCTCGACAAGAAGGGCATCGCGGTGCGCGCCGGCACACATTGCGCGATGCCGCTGCTGGCGCATTTCGGAGTGACAGCGACCTGCCGGGCTTCGTTCGGGCTTTACAACACCCGGGCCGAGGTGGACGCGCTGGCCGAGGCGCTGGAATTCGCACGGGAGCTCTTCGCCTGAGCGCCGCTGCTTGGAGCATGATCCGATCAGTCGGAACCGGGGCGGGCGCGCGTTACCCTCCGGGCAACCGGCACGGCCAGCCCTCCACTGGAGGATCGTCTGATCATGCCGGGAGAAGGGGGACGCTTTGGTCAGATACGATCCCGCAGCTTCGGGGGCGCATTTCGCCGCCGCTGTCGGAAAAGCCCAAGACCGAATCGCTTGTCAGGGATTGCCTTCGGTCATCCGACCGGGTTCGGACAGGGGGGATCTCATGCACAGGATGTTCGCCGTTCTTGCCGCCGTGGCCATACCGGCCGCCGCCTTCGCCGAGGATGCCGCGGTGATCAACGATACGGCCTTCTTTCCCGAAGGTCCGGTGGTGATCGACGGCAAACTCTACTACGCGCAGTATGCCGGGAACGTCGCGACCGTCTGGGACGGCAGCGCCAATACCGACTTCTGGAAGAAGGATGGCTGCGGGCCTTCGGCCGTGGTGCCGATGGGGGATAGCTTCGGCATCACCTGCTATGACAGCAACACCCTCGACGTCATCACCCGTGATGGCCAGCCTGTCGCGTCCTACGACAAGGACGCTGCGGGCCAGCCGCTGATCGGGCCGAACGACGGGGCGCCGGACGGCAAAGGCGGGGCCTGGTTCACGCTCTCGGGTCCCTGGACGGCCGGCCCGGTCGTCGGACGCATCGTGCACCTCGCGGCCGACGGCACGCTGACCGGCTTGGCCGACGACCTGAACTACCCCAACGGCATCGCGCTTGGCGCGGATGGGCGGCTTTACGTGAACGAAAGCTATGCGGGGACGGTGACAAGCTTTGCGATCGGCGCGGACGGGGCGCTTTCCGACCGCAAGAGCTTTGTTCACCTCTACCAGCTGGGCGAGGCGCCGGATGTGTTTCCGGACGGGATCAAGGTCGGGCCGAACGGCAATTTCTTCATCGGGCTCAATTCGGCACCGGTCGTCGTCGAAGTGGCGCCCGATGGCTCGAACGTGGTGGCTCGGCACGAGCTGAAATCGGCCGGCACGCCCAACATGACCTTCTCGGCCGATGGCAAGACGATGTACGTGATGGCCGTCGACAACGAGTCGGGTCCGCCCTACGAGGGCCGCGTCCTGTCGGTGTCCCTTCCCTGAACTGCGGCCGGCGGGGGCGCGGGAGAAACCCCATTGCGAGCCCGCCCGCCCGCCTGTAGAACGCCCGCCAAGCACCCGTAGCTCAGCTGGATAGAGCGTTGCCCTCCGAAGGCAAAGGCCACACGTTCGAATCGTGTCGGGTGCGCCAATCAAATCAATGGCTTGCGCCGAATACGCGGTGGCCGGATTGGCCTCGGGTAAGCGCTGGGTAAGCGAGCCGGGCTATCTGAGCGGTGTTTTCCTTCCTCCGATGCCTCCGAGGAAGGGGCCGAGCGCGCGCTGGTCGCGGAGGCAAGGGCTGCGCTCTGGCCGAGCGGCGAAGGTCCGCAACCGACCGTCTGGCGGTCCCGTCAGACCGGGCGGACGCGATGCCCGCCCGGTCGCCTCTGCGATTGCCCCGCAGCGCCCCGGAGAGCGCCGCCCACGGGGCTTTGGCCACCGGCGGGTTGGCTGGCCTGCAACCGCAGCGCCGCTCCTGCGGGAGCAGTTTCGGTGGAGCGCCAGAGGGGGTGGGGGTCGATTGTCGAGGGGGTGGGGGAAAAATCCGGCCGCGCTGGTGCTGTTCGACTGCTGGCCTCGCGACCCTCAAAATTTTCCTTTCCTGCCGGCGGTCTTTGCCGCCCAACTCACCGCAATGGGCGATCAGCTTCGCGCAACCGAAACGCTACGCAGATCGCCCGTTGCTCCGTCGGCGCAACCGCGCCAAGCTCAACAAAGGACTCCGGTCTCGGCCGGATGAGCATCGGGGTTCACAGCAGGGCGTCCCTCAAGGGGCGCGCATTTCTGCGTACTGACCACCTGTACGAAGTGTCAGAGTGACCGGCGTATCGGTTCTGTTGCGCCAGAACCAACCATGGTTGCCGGTGAAGGCTGCCACCAGCTCGCCCGCCTGTTCCGCTACGGCACGACCCTGTTCATAGCTGAGGCTCTGCCCGCCGCCATCGGCATGGGTGTCGTAGTTGACGACGCCGCCGTTCGCGGTCCAGGCGAAACGGGCGACCTGGCCTTCCTCCATCACAAGCTTAACCTCGATCCCCTCTCCGGGGGCGAGGGTATAGCTTACCTCGTCACGCCATTCCGGGGCGGCGAGGACGGTTTCGGTCGCTTCAGTAACAGCCGCCTCGACCGGGTCGGGTGCGGGGGCCTCGTTAGCGGGGACTTCGGCCACGGGCGCGAGTTCGGGTGCGGGTTCGGGCGCTGCACCGGGTTCCGCTTCGCCGATGGGGGCGCCGATCACGGTGGCAAGGACGGCAAGCTTGGCGTCGATCCTGTCGAGGCGCTGCAGGACCTCCTCCGGCACCAGGGCGGGGGCCGCGGTCGCGGGGGCTGCGGCCGACGCTGCGGCGGCCTGCGCATCGGCCTCTGCCTCGGCGGCCAGTTGCTGCTTGATGTCGCCCATCTCGGCCAGGCCGGTCAGCGCACCGACGCCGGTCGGGTCGATGCCATATTCGGCAGGCAGCCAGAAAAGAACGAGGATCGCCCCGGCCGCTCCTGCTGCAATCAGGGTGGAGCGGATCAGGCCGCCGGAGGTGGCAGGGACGGACTGCACATTGGCCAATGCTGTCGCCGGATGCCGGGGTTCGGCCCGCAGGGGGGCTTTGGGTGTGTCAAAACGGTTGCTCATGGGTCAGCCCTCCTTTCAGGCGACGAAAAAGCCAGTGATCTGCAGGCCCATCAGGGCAAAGCCGGCCACCATCATCAGGACATTTGCGGCATAGGCCTGCCGCACGAAGGCGGGCCGCGCCCGCCAATGGGTCATCGCGGTCAGGATCAGGGCCAGCGCCATCAACTGACCCAGTTCCACTCCGAAGTTGAAGGCGATGAGGTTGCCGAGCAGCCCGTCAGGCGAGATCTCGTAGCTCTGGATCTTGGTCGCCAGGCCGAAGCCATGCAGCAGGCCAAAGATCAGCGTCGCGGCCTTGGTATCCGGCTGCCCCCCGAACCAGAGGCGAAATGCGCCAAGGTTGTCGAGTGCCTTGTAGACCACCGAAAAAGCGATGATCGCGTCGATGATGTAGGCGTTGATCGAGATGGACCACCAGACACCCGCGATCATCGTGACCGAATGACCGATGGCGAAGAGGCTGACGTAGGTGGCGATGTCCTTCGACCGGTAAAGGAAGAACACCACCCCCGCGAGAAAGAGAAGGTGGTCGTAACCCGTCACCATGTGCTTTGCCCCAAGGTAGATGAAGGCGATGGGATGGAAGCCCGTCACCTCTTGCACATAGCCTGCGTCGCCTTCGGTGACGTTGTGGGCAAGAGCTGTTCCGGCGATGAGCAATGTGGCGAGAAGGGTGGCAATCGCCGCAAGGGATTGCCACGCCAAGGGTGGACGCCAGAGCGTCCGGGAAGTCGGTGCCATATGTGTCTTTCCTGACTGGTGAATCCGTCGGACCGCCCGCAAGGGACGCGGGCGGCGGTTCAGGTCACCGTCAGGCGGGGCGGTCGTCTTGGTCCGTCGCGGATTGTGCCATCTGCGAGCTTGGAAACGGGGCGCAGTGTGCGCTCCGGGGCTGGCTGGAACGCGGTCTCGGTCGCGGCGAGCAAGGCCGCGCCGACATGATCATGGACGCTGGAATCGTGATGATCCGATGTCGGCATCTCGTGCAGATGGCCCTGCTCGGCGTGAAACGCGAGATGGTCTGCTTCGGCCGCGAGCGCGCCGGGACCATGCTTCATGGCAAGGACCGCCGGTGCTGCGGTCAGAGACAGGGCCACGATCAAGGTCGCGCAAAGTGCGCTGAACCTGTGCCAAGCTGCCGCCATCGCCTGCATCGTCTGTCCTTCGGGGATGAACGCCCCTGTTCGCTGCTTGCCTCATCCCCCCGGGGGGGATAACATCGGTATATGTCAGAAGATCACACCCACGCAAGCCACCCCGCCACCGCCACGCGGCTGAAGCGTGCCGAGGGGCATCTGCACCGCGTCATCGGCATGATCGGAGAGGGTCGGCCCTGCCTTGACCTCGCGACGCAACTGCACGCCGTCGAACGCGCGGTGGCCGAGGCAAAGCGGGCGCTGATCCACGAGCATATCGACCATTGCCTGACCGGCGCGGCCACACATGACCTGGCCGAGATAAAGTCTCTGACGAAGCTATTGTAGATGCTGAACACGCTGCGCAACCGCACCTTCCGACACCTGTTTGCCGCACAACTTGTGGCGCTGGTGGGCACGGGACTTGCCACCGTGGCGCTTGGCCTTCTGGCCTGGCAACTCGCGGGGGCGGATGCCGGGCTGGTGCTGGGCACGGCACTGGCAATCAAGATGATCGCCTATGTCACGTTGGCCCCTGTCGCCGCAGCATTGGCTGAACGGCTGCCGCGCCGGGGGTTTCTGGTGGCGCTGGACCTGATCCGCGCAGGCGTCGTGCTGTTCCTGCCGTTTGTCACTGAGGTCTGGCAGGTCTATGTCCTGATCTTTGTGCTGCAGGCAGCCTCGGCCGGGTTCACCCCGGCGTTTCAGGCAACGATCCCCGACGTGCTGCCAGACGAGCGCGACTACACCAACGCGCTGTCCCTGATGCGACTGACTGAGGATCTGGAGCAGTTGCTGTCGCCGATGCTGGCCGCCGCCTTGCTGACGGTCGTCGGCTTCCCCGTGCTGTTCGGCGGGACTGTCGCGGGATTTGTGCTGTCCGCGCTGCTGGTGGTCACGGTTGTCTTGCCAGCGCGAGCACCGGCAGAGGCGGGGCAGTTCTGGGCCCGCACCACCAAGGGCATCCGCATCTATCTGGCCACCCCGCGTCTGCGGGGGTTGATGGTCATGGAACTGGCTGTCGCGGCGGCCGGGGCGATGATCTACGTGAACACCGTCGTTCTGGTGCAGGCCCGGTTTGGTCTGGGCGGATCACAAGTGGCACTGGCCTTTGCGGCCTTTGGCGCGGGGTCGATGCTGGCGGCTATCCTGCTGCCGCGCCTGCTGGATCGTCTGGCGGACCGCCCGGTGATGCTGGGTGGGGCCGGGCTGATGGTGGCCGGGGTGGCGATGACACCGCTGATGCCGGGGCCGGTCGCACTGATGGCGTTGTGGGCGGTGATCGGATTTGGCTTTTCCCTCACCCAGACCCCCATCGGACGCATCCTGAACCGCTCGGCTCGACCCGAAGACAGGCCCGCCGTCTTTGCCGCACAGTTCGCGCTGTCGCATGCCTGCTGGCTGGTCACCTACCCGCTGGCAGGGTGGCTCGGGTCGGCGTTCGGTCTGGCGCAGGCAGCCTTAGGCTTGGCGGCTTTGGGGATGGCCGCAATGGTTGCCGTACTCCGGCTTTGGCCCGCATTGGACCCGGTAGACCTGACCCACGACCATTCTGACCTGGCCCCCGATCATCCGCACCTGCGCGAGGAGCACGACGGGGCACATCGACATGCCGTGATGATCGACCCGCTGCATCCGCACTGGCCCCGCCAGTCGGCCTGACCGGACCCGCCCCCAAAACCCCAGGTGGCGCGCGGTACAAACAGGATGATCGCCGCCCCGATCAGGCAGGCCGCTGCCCCGGTGACATCCCAACCATCCGGGCGCCGCCCCTCGATTGCCCAAAGCCAGACCAGCGACGCCGCGAGTAGACGCCACCATAGGCGGCATAGGCGCGTCCGGCGAAGTCCGACGGCGCAAGGGTCAGGAGCCAGGCAAACAGGGCGAGGCTGACGAGGCCCGGGGCCAGCCAAAGCGCGCTCGCGCCCTGCCGCATCCAGGCCCAGACTGCAAAGCAGCCTACGATTTCGGCCATGGCCGCCCCGGCATAGATGAGGATGGTCGTCAGGTCGAAACCGCTCCCGGCAGATGGAAATCATCGAATATGGCACAGGCTCCCGGGTTCCCGTTCCGGCAGCCTTCATCGCAACGGACAAGGATCGCGGCAAGCGCAGCATCCAGAGCCTTCAGTTCCGCACGTTTGGCGCGCAGCGCGCGAATGTGTTCCTCGACGACCGGGCGCGCCGTTGCGCAGGCCGTTGCGGGAGCCTCGGCTGCGGCCAGCAGGTCTCGAACCTGCGGTATGCCCAGCCCGAAGTCGCGCGCCCGCCGAATGAAGGCAAGGCGCGCCACCTCTTGCGGGCCGTAGCATCTGCGGCCCGCGTCGCTGCGCGGCGTCGGTGGCAAGAGGCCAATGCTTTCATAGTAGCGAATGGTGGGCGGTGTGCAGCCGGACTTGTCTGCCACCTGACCGATCGAAAGAGACATCACAGGCACCATACAAAATTCATCCTGCTCTTAAAGTAGCTTTAAGTGGCACGCCAAGACAAGCCATCAAGCCGGAGGACTCTATGGTCTCGCGAAAACTTGCCATCACCGGAACCATTGCCGCCTGCGCTACCTGCTGCGCCCCTCTGGCCGTGCCCTTGCTCTGGCCGGCGCTGGTTGCCGCCGGTCTGGCCGGTGCCGGTAGCGCCAGCGGCGGCTGGCTGGCCGGTCTGAGCCTCGATGCCATCCTCGGTGGCGGCATCGCGCTGGCCGCTCTGGCTGGTGGCACGGTCTGGCTGCGGCAACGGCGCAGACGGACGCAGGTGCAGATCCCGGACCTATCGGCCGGGGCGCGGTGCGATCTTGGGACTTGCGGGCCTGCGAACCGTGGCAAGGCGGACGCCTGACCGAGGCTGCAACCGGACATTCTATTGCGCCAGTTCGGTCTCCGGGTGGCGGTGATCGGCCGCGCAGAGCGAATGGTCACCCAGCACCTCGATGACCCGGCAGTCGGCGATCTTCCCGCCGGCGCATTGCACGACCATGCGTTCCAGTTCGGCCTTCAGCGCAGTCAGGCGGGCAAGGCGGCTTTCGACTTCCGCCAGCTGCGCTTTTGCGATCGCATCCGCAGCGGCACAGGACTGGTCGGGTCTGTCCGACAGGCTGAGAAGGTCGCGGATCGCTTCCAGAGTGAAGCCCAGATCGCGGGCATGCCGGATGAAGGCCAGCCGCTCCTGCGCCTTGCGGCTGTAAAGCCGTTGGTTGCCCGCGCTGCGATCGGCCTCGGGGAGAAGGCCGATCAGCTCGTAGTAGCGGATGGTCGGAACCTTCACGCCGGCAGCGTCGCCCAGTTTTCCGATGGTCAGCATCAGGTTCCCCTTGAAGCTATAGTTGCTAGAGACATTAGGTTCCTGATTCGATGAAGGCAACTGCCCGTCGAGTGGCAGGAGGAAAGACGATGTCGGAAGCACTTCGCGAAACGTCCTGCGACTGGACAGTGACAGGCATGGACTGCGGGTCCTGCGCGACCAAGATCAAGGATGCGGTGGCGCGTCTGCCGGGGGTCAGCGGCGTCGAGGTCGGGATGATGTCGGAACGCCTGCGGTTGACCCTGGATGAGGCGCAGACCGGGCGCGACAAGGTCGAGAAGACCGTCCGCGCGCTAGGTTACGAGATCGCGCCACGCGCGGCATGGGCAAAGAAGGACTTCGTATTGCCCGCAGGGATGCCCAAGGCCGAACATGAGGACGCTGCGGGCCACAGCCACGACGATGGCCACGACCACGGTCCGGCAGCGGTGGCGGGCGCAAAGCGTGACGACTCCGGCCACGGCAGCCCTGGCCATGTCCATGACGACCCCGCCGACCGGGGCAAGCGCTGGTTTCAGACCGCCAAGGGCAGGCTGGTGATCTTCACCGCCCTGCTTCTGGGTGCGGCGTGGATCATCGAATATCTTGCGCCCGAGATCGGCAAATGGGCCTTCGTTGCCGCGTGTCTGATCGGGGTTGCTCCAGTAGCAAGGCGCGCCTTTGCGGCGCTGCGGATGGGCCAACCCTTCACCATCGAAAGCCTGATGACCATTGCAGCCATCGGCGCGTTGTTCATAGACGCGGCCGAGGAGGCGGCACTGGTGGTGTTCCTGTTCGCCGTGGGCGAGGTGCTGGAAGGTGTCGCCGCAGGCAAGGCGCGGGACGGGATCCGGGCGCTGGCCAATCTGGTGCCGAAGACAGCGCAACTGATCACCGGCGACACCACGCGCGAGGTGCCTGTGGCCAGCCTGACCGTGGGTCAGGCCGTACTTGTCAGGCCCGGCGACCGCATTCCGGCCGACGGCGAGATCACAGACGGCACATCCGGCGTGGACGAAAGCCCGGTCACGGGCGAAAGCGTGCCCAAGACGCGCGGCCCGGGGGATGCAGTTTTTGCCGGGGCGATCAACACCGAGGCGGCCCTGCGGGTCAAAGTGACCAAGGGGCCGGAGGACAACACCATCGCCCGCATCATCCGTCTGGTCGAGGAGGCCGAGGAGGCCCGCGCTCCGACCGAACGTTTCATCGACAGATTCAGCCGCTGGTACATGCCCGCTATCGTCGCCGTCGCGGCGCTTGTCGTGCTGGTGCCGCCGCTGGCCTTTGGTCAGCCCTGGGATACATGGGTCTATCGCGGCCTGGCCCTGCTGCTGATCGGCTGCCCCTGCGCGCTGGTCATCTCTGTGCCTGCCTCCATCGCTTCGGCCATGTCCACCGGGGCGCGGCGCGGATTGCTGATGAAGGGCGGCGCCGTGATCGAGGCGGCGGCGAAGATCGATGTCGTGACCTTCGACAAGACCGGGACGCTGACACATGGTCGCCCGCAGGTGACGGATGTGGTGCGATCCGGGGCAACGACCGAAGCTGAACTTCTGGCCGTTGCGGCGGGTGTCGAAACGGGGTCGAGCCACCCTCTCGCCATCGCCATCCTGAACAAGGCCAAGGACGCTGGCGTTACCGTGCTGCCGTCGCAGGATGCCAAGGCGCTGATGGGCAAGGGGGTTGTCGCGACAGTGGGCGGCGCGTCGGCATGGGTCGCCTCTCCGCGTTACGCGATGGAGAATAGCGGGCTGGATGGCCTTGGCCTGCGGCAGGCGACGATCTTCGAAGAGGACGGCAAGACTGCCGTCGCCGTGTTCCGCGAGAAGACCCCGCTTGGCCTGATCGCCATGCGGGACGAACCACGGGCGGATGCGAAGGACGCGGTGCGCCAGCTGACGGCCATGGGGGTGACTGCGGTCATCCTCACCGGAGACAACCCGCGCACGGCCGCCGCGATTGCCGGAAGTCTTGGACTGAAGTTCGAGGCCGACATGATGCCCGAGGACAAGCTGACCTACATCCGCGACATCGGCACCAAGGGCGGCGTGATGATGATCGGCGACGGCATCAACGACGCGCCCGCGCTGAAGCAGGCAAGCGTTGGCGTGGCAATGGGATCGGGCACCGATGTGGCGCTGGAAACCGCCGATGCGGCGATCCTGCGCGACCGGGTGACCGACATTCCGGCCACGATCCGTCTGTCGCGCGCGGCAATGGCCAATATTCGCCAGAACGTAACCATCGCGCTTGGCCTGAAAGCCGTGTTCCTCGTGACTTCGGTCTTGGGCCTCACCGGCCTCTGGATCGCGATCCTGGCTGACACCGGGGCGACGGTGTTGGTGACCCTGAACGCCCTGCGCCTGCTGCGGTTCAACCCGGAACGCGAGGGCTGAGAGAATGTCCGAGGGCCATGATCACGGCGGCAATCTGGACTCTGGCAATGTTGGCCGGGTC
>JBJXFU010000030.1:0-20540 GCA_046155885.1 Paracoccaceae bacterium | reverse complement strand
GCTGACGGCCTTCCGCCGGAAGGCCGTCAGCGCCGCCGCTCACCCCTTCTTCAGCGCCCGGATGCCCAGTGTCTCGGCGATCTGCACCGCGTTCAACGCCGCGCCCTTCCGCAGGTTGTCGCTGACGATCCACATCGACAACCCGTTGTCGATGGTCTGGTCCTGGCGGATGCGGCTGACATAGGTGGCGTAGTCGCCGACGCAGTCGATCGGGGTGATGTAGCCCCCCGGCTCGCGCTTGTCGACGACCATCACGCCGGGCGCCTCGCGCAGGATGTCGGTCGCCTCTTCCCAGTCGAGGAAATCCTCGAACTCGACGTTCACCGCCTCGGAATGGCCGACGAAGACCGGCACCCGCACGCAGGTGGCGGTGACTTTGATCTTGGGGTCGAGGATCTTCTTCGTCTCGGCCAACATCTTCCATTCTTCCTTGGTCTCGCCGCTGTCCAGGAAGACGTCGATCTGCGGGATGACGTTGAAGGCGATCTGCTTGGCGAATTTCTTCGCCGGAACTTCCGACACCGGGTTGTAGATCGACTTGGTCTGGTTCCAGAGCTCGTCCATGCCTTCCTTGCCCGCCCCCGAGACCGACTGGTAGGTTGCCACCACCACCCGCCTGATCCGCGCCCGGTCGTGGAGCGGCTTCAGCGCCACCACCATCTGCGCGGTCGAGCAGTTGGGGTTGGCGATGATGTTCCTGGCCTTGTAGCCCATCACCGCGTCGGGGTTCACTTCCGGCACCACCAGCGGGACCTGCGGGTCGTAGCGGTAGAGCGAGGAGTTGTCGATGACCACGCAGCCCGCCGCCGCCGCCCTGGGCGCGTAGATTTTCGTGGCGTCCGAGCCGATGGCGAAAAGCGCGATGTCCCAGCCGGTGAAGTCGAAGGCGTCGAGGTCTTTGGTCTTCAGTGTCTTGTCCCCGAAGCTGACTTCCGAGCCCAGCGACTTGCGGCTGGCAAGCGCGGCGATTTCGTCGACGGGGAATTCCCGTTCGGCGAGGATGTTCAGCATTTCACGGCCCACGTTCCCCGTGGCACCGGCGACAACGACACGATAGCCCATCTGGCCTTCTCCGGTTTCAGGACGGGGCGGGCCTTAGCCCATCGCCCGGCGCGGCGAAAGGCCCCGGCGCGCGCTATCACCCGAATTGATGCAACTCAGCCGAAGCGCAGGCGCGGGTCGCGGGCGGCGCGGGCTTCGACCCAGGCTTTTTCGGCGGCGAAATCGTGGGGCACCTGGGCGGCCTTGCGGCTGCCGGTGAGCGAGAGCGAGGCGAAGAAGTCGAAGCCGTAGAGGGTGAGGCTTGCGGGGTTGAGCGAGAGAAGAAGGTCGATCGCCAGGAGGCCGGTGGTGGGCGGCGCGCCGAGGGCGTCGCGCAGGCGGGTGTGGTCGGCGCGGGGGTGGAGGTAGAAGCCCGGCGAGGTCGACACGCCCCAGGACAGGCGCTTCCGCTTGGGCGACATCCAGAGGATGCGGCCCGGGCGGATGCGGGTGAGGTCCTGGGACGTGACCGACGCGGCCAGCATCAGCCAGTCGGTCCGCATCCCGTGGGTGCGGGTCGATGGCGTCGGCGCGCGGTTGATGCGGACGACCATGTCCGCCCGGTCTATGGCGGCTCCCGAGTCGCCCGACGACAGCGCGCGCGCGTTCCCGACGAGCGCGATGCGCTGCCCCGCCGCCTGGGCCGCCAGCGCGGCGCGTGGCACCGAAAGGCGCATCAGGGCGGCTTCCCGGCGCAGGCTGCGGGCGATCAGGAAGCTGAGGCGCGAAGGCGGCATGGCGCCCTCCTTATCACGCCCCCGGCGCTTGAACAGTCGGCCCTTGCCAGGTCCGGCGCGCTTCTGCCACAACCCCGGCCGTGACCGCGCCCGACCTCATCGTCACCAACCTGAACCGCCGCTTCACCGGCGTCTCGGCCACCGCCGCCGCGGTGGCGCGCGAACAGGCGAAGACGCTCGACCTCCGGCTCGCCGGCCATCCGCTGCCGGGGCTGCCCGAGCCGGTCAGCCTGCGCGAAGCCATCCGGCTTTCGCGCCATCCGAAGCCTGGCCGTGCGTTCACCATCTGGCACGTCCGCCGCAATCCCGAGATGCAGGCGGCGATCATCGCGCGCGATGTCCTGCGGCTGCCGATCCGCATCGTCTTCACTTCGGCGGCGCAGCGACGGCACTCGGCCTGGCCGCGCTGGCTGATCTCGCGGATGGATCGGGTGATCGCCACCACCGACGAAGCGGCGGGGTTCCTGAAGCACGTCGCGGCGGTGATCCCCCACGGTGTCGATACCGGAACCTTCCGCCCCGCCACCGACCGCCGCGCCGCCTGGGCCGCCAGCGGCTTTCCCGGTACGGCCGGGATCGCCACCGTCGGCCGCATCCGCCCCGAAAAGGGCACTGACCGCTTCGTCGACAGCGCGATCCGCACCCTGCCCGGGCTGCCGGGGGTGACTGCACTGGCGATAGGGCAGGCGCGGGGCCGCGATGCCGGGTTTCTCGACCGACTCCGCCAGCGCGTCGCGGCGGCGGGGCTGGCCGACCGCATCCTGTTCCCCGGCGAACTGCCGCCCGAACGGCTTGCGGCACTCTTGCCGGGGCTTTCGCTTCTGGTCGCGCTGCCCCGATACGAAGGCTATGGGGTGACCCCGCTTGAGGCGATGGCCTGTGCCGTTCCGGTGGTGGCGACCGAGGCGGGGCACTTTCGCGCCTTCGTGGGCCAGGGCGAGGCGGGGCTGATCGTCGAACCGGACGAGGCCGCCGGGGCGGTCCGAGCGCTTCTCGCCGATCCCGCCCGCATCGAGACGCTTGGCCGGTCCGCGCGACGCCGGGTCGAAGCCGGCTTCTCGGTCACCGGGGAAGCGGCGGCGATCGGTCGGGTCTACGAAGCTTTGTGGTCGGGGGATCTGTCGTGACCGGGCGGGCGATCCCGGATTTGGTCGGAGCGAGAGGATTCGAACCTCCGACCCCCTGCTCCCGAAGCAGGTGCGCTACCAGACTGCGCTACGCTCCGACCGTGGCGGGGGGTTAAACCCTCGGCCCGGCCTTTGCAAGGGTTTCACGACCCCTCGCCGCGGCTCCGGTCGCGCGGTGCGATGCGGCCGAGAAGCCGCGGGAAGATGCCGGTTTCGGCGCGCCCCTGGGTGGCGAGGACAGGGCGGTTCTTCGACACGCGCGGGCTGTCTTCGCGCAGGACGATGTAGACGCCGGACAGGATGATGATGGCGGTGCCGACAGCCGTCCAGAGGTCCAGCCGTTCGCGGAAGAAAAGCGTGCCGTAGAGCGCCGCCCAGAGAATCTGGGAATACTGCATCGGCGCCACCACCACGGCGGGCGCCCGGCGATAGGCAGCGATGATGAAGAGCCCCCCCGCGAAGCCCAGCGCCGACATCAGCCCCAGAAGCGCCAGATGCGCGAAGGGCATCGGCCGGTAGACGAAGGGCAGGATCGCGGCCGCGAAGATGAAGTTGGCGACCATCGGGTAGAGCATGATCACGGCCGAACGTTCGTCCTGCCCGATCTTCCGGACCACCACCGACACGAAGGCCCCGGTCGTCGCCGCGACCAGCGCCGCGACCTGGCCGAGGCCAATGGGCGCGCTGCCGGGCCTGAGCACGATCAGCACGCCGGCAAGGCCGGCGACCACTGCCATCCCCCGCCGGGGACCGACACGTTCGCCGAGCAGCGGGATGGCGAGAAGCGTGATCATCAGCGGCATCGAGAAGAAAATCGCATAGGCTTGGGCGAGCGTCAGGACGGAAAAGGCGTAGAAGGCCGCGACCGTGGTCACGATCGCCGCCCCGGTCCGCGCCGCCACCCACCAGGGATGGCGCGGGCGCAGGTTTCCGTCCGTCGGGTCGCGCATCAGCATGATGGTGACGAGCGGGAAGCTCAGAAGCGTGCTGAAGAAAATGATCTGCAGCGGCGAGTAGCTGCCGCCGAGGAACTTCACCGCCGCGTCATGGGTGGCATAGACGCCGAAGGCCGCAAGCGACAGAAGCGCGCCGCGAAGGTGGCTGCCCGCAGGGCTGGTCATGGAATCGGGTCCGGTTGCGATGGCAGGGGTTCTGAATCGCTCAGCCACCGGGCGCAAGGGCCGACAGAGGAAATCCCAGGCGGGGCGCGCGGATTCCGGGGCGTGGGCCGGGGAAAGCCGGTCTACCTTTCGCGCGGCGGATTGTCAGGGAGGAGAGTGCGACGCAGATTCCGGTTCTGAAGTACAACGACGACGAACGCGGGCATGTCACGGTCGCCGACACGCTCGGCCAGCTGCAGGGCGGCGTGACCATGGGCAAGATCACCGAAAAGTCCCCGAATGCCCAGTAGACCGGCCATGGGCTTACCAATGTGGACAGCACGGTGAAGGGCGCGGGCGAGGGTTTCCTGAAAAAGGACTGCGTGGGCCTCGGGGCCACCGCGAAGGGCCGCAGCCGGAACCGGGTGATCGTGAAGCTGGACTCCAGCGGCCGGATGGCCGGGAACCTGGCGTGGTTCTGGCGGCACGACAACCGGGTCTGTCAGCTGGACAAGGGCTTCTTCACCCCCGCGCAACTGATGCGGAGCATGAGCTAGGCGGCGCACCCGGAGCACAGTGCCGAAGGCGACGACGGCGGCATCCGGCCTGCGACTTCCCCGTCGATCTGCCGGCCGGGTCGCCCGGCTGCGCGCTTGTTGAGTGGTGCGGACTTTGCGAAGGTGGCCCGGACTGGGGGGGCCATGAACGCAGACGCGCTGTCACTGGCCGGCGGGTTCGGTCTGTTCCTGTACGGGATGCAGGCGATGACCGAGGCGCTGAGGAGGCTCGGCGGCCGCCGTCTCCGCGCGATCCTCGCCCGGTTCACGCGGACACCGCTGAGCGGCGCCGCGGCGGGTGCCGTGGCGACGGCGGTTCTGCAATCGTCGAGCGCGACGATCCTGACGGTGATCGGATTCGTTTCGGCCGGCCTGATGACCTTTCCGCAGGCGCTGGGCGTGGTCATGGGCGCCAATGTCGGAACGACGGCCACGGGCTGGATGGTCGCGATCCTCGGGCTGAAGCTTCACCTCGGGACGCTGGCGATGCCCCTGCTGTTCGCGGCCGCGCTGGCGATGCTGCTGGGCCGCGAGGGCCTCGGCCGTGCGGGAGGGGCGCTGGCGGGCTTCGCCCTGGTCTTCCTCGGGATTGACATCATGCAGAATGCGATGGCCGCGGTGGAACCAGCGCTCGCCGCGGTTCTGGCGGGCGCCGACACGCTTCCCGGGCGCCTCGCGCTTGTGGCCACGGGCGCCGCCTTCACCGCGGTCATCCAATCATCGGGCGCCGGGGTCGCGGCCGTACTGGTGCTGTTCGCCGGAGGCGCTGTCGATCTTCTGCAAGCCGGGGCGCTTGTCATCGGAATGGACATCGGCACCAGCGCGAAGACCCTGGTGGTGACGGCGGGCAAGCCGGTGGATGCGCGCCGCACCGCCTATGCGCATGTCGGGTTCAATCTTGTCACGGCCCTGTTCGCCTTCGCCTGCCTTGACCTGCTGCCGGCCCTAGGCGCTATGACCGGCAACGGTCCGACCGCGATCACGGCCTTCTACACGCTGTTCAACCTATCGGGCGCGATCCTGATCCTGCCGTTCGCGGGGAGTTTCGCCAGGATGATCGTGCGGCTGGTTCCCGGGCGGGAAGGCAGCCTGCCGGACCCGCCGGATCCCGACCTTCTCGACGAGCCCGAAACGGCCCTGGACGCGGTGCGGGCGACGACCGACCGGATCGCCGCGGCGGTGGCCGCCGACATCGCCCGGACGCTTTCGGGCGAAGCTTCCGCCACCGATCCGGACGCCGCCCGCCGCGCCGTCGAGGAGTCCGAAGGGTTCGTGACGCGGATCGGCCTGCCCGGGGGGCGGGAAGGCCCCCTTGCGCGGGCGGCCGCCCTGATGCACCGGATCGATCACCTGCATCGGCTTCTGGATCGGGCGGGGCAGGTGGAACGGGAGGCCCTGCTGCGCCGGACGCCGGGATTCGAACGGGTGACGATCCCGCTCGGCCTGATGGCGCGGCACCTTTCCCGCCATCCGTCAGACGCGACGACGGCGGGCCGGCTGGGATGTCTTTCCCGGCAGATCGGCCGCAGGGCACAGGACCTGAGGCGGAGGATGCTGGTCGAGAGCGCCGCAGACGGCAGCGGGGTGACGGACGTTTTCGACATGACGGACGCCCTGCGCTGGGCGGAGCGCACGGCCGGGCACCTGGAGCGGATCGGCCACTATGGGACGGTGGCATCGGCCGCATCGCCGACCCATGGCGAGGCCCGGCGCAGATCGACTGAAGACTGACCGGTCAGAGCCCCGCGTCGAGCGCCTTCAGGATCGCGTCGCCCATCGACTGCGTGCTGACCGGGGTGCCGCCCGCCGGGCCCATCAGGTCGGCGGTGCGAAGGCCCTGGGCCAGCACCGTCTCGACCGCCTTTTCCACCCGCGCCGCATCCTCGCCCCGGTCGAAGGAATAGCGCAACGCCATCGCGAAGCTGAGGATGCAGGCGATGGGGTTGGCCTTGCCGGTGCCGGCGATGTCGGGGGCCGAGCCGTGGACGGGTTCGTAAAGCGCCTTCGGCCGGCCGTTCGCCATCGGCGCGCCGAGGCTGGCCGAGGGCAGCATCCCGAGCGAGCCGGTCAGCATCGCCGCGAGGTCCGAAAGGAGGTCGCCGAAAAGGTTGTCGGTGACGATCACGTCGAACTGCCTGGGCCAGCGGGTGAGCTGCATGGCGCCCGAGTCGGCGTACATGTGGGAAAGCGCGACGTCGGGGTAGTCCCTGGCGTGCACCTCGCTCACCACCTGGCGCCAGAGCACGCCCGATTCCATCACGTTGGCCTTCTCCATCGAGCAGACCTTGCCCGACCGCTTGCGGGCCAGGTCGAAGGCCGACCGCGCCACGCGGGCGATCTCGCTTTCGGTGTAGCGCTGGGTGTTGATGCCGACGCGCTCGTTGCCCTCGGTGAAGATGCCCCGCGGTTCGCCGAAATAGACGCCGGAGGTGAGTTCGCGGACGATCATGATGTCGAGGCCCGCGACCACCTCCTTCTTCAGCGAGGAGAAGTCGGCCAGCGCGTCGAAACATTGCGCGGGGCGGAGGTTGGCGTAGAGGTCCATCTCTTTCCGCAGCCGGAGAAGCCCGCGTTCGGGCTTCAGGCTGAAGTCGAGACTGTCGTACTTCGGCCCCCCCACCGCGCCCAGAAGCACCGCGTCGGCCGCCTGCGCGCGGGCCATCGTGGCGTCGGTCAGGGGGGTGCCGTGGGCGTCGTAGGCCGAGCCGCCGACCAGGTCTTCGGAGACGTCGAAGGCGAGGCCCCGTCTGGTGCCCATCCAGGCGATGACCTTCTTCACCTCGGCCATCACTTCCGGGCCGATGCCGTCGCCGGCGAGGATGAGGAGCGAGGGGCTGGGCACGGGGGGCTACTCCGGTTCGGGGAACGGGGCGGGGTTAGCGAAACGGGGCGGGGGGGTCAAGGCGGAGGGGGGCGGTGAAGGCGGAGTGTCCCTCAGAGGGGCAAGTTCGAGCGTTTTGCGTCTACGCCGAGAGATTGCCCGCGTGTCTGATGAAGTTTGCACACCGTTCTGGCGAGAAGAGTGCGGAAGTATCGCCGATGGCATTGAGGAGGTGTTCGAAGGTTCTGGCGCCGATGCGTTTGAGGCGGGCCCTCAGTTTGGCGAAAGCCATCGCGATGGGGTTCAGGTCGGGGGAGTAGGCCGGCAGGAAGAGAAGCCAACAGCCCCGGTCTTTCAGGGCTTGTGCCGCGCGCGGGCCCTTGTGGGTGGCAAGTTTGTCGGGAAGGGAGGCATGTGCCGCCATTGGTCCGAGGCCACGCCGAACGAAGGTCCCGGGAGCGAGATGAAGAGCCAGCTGGGCCTCGACGTTAGTGTCGAACGCTGCCCGGTCCATTGCGCCCTTGAACACCTAAGGGGCAAACAGGCTGTCGGCGGTGAGGCCTGCGATGAAGGTTTGCGTGCTCCACAGCCCTGCAGGCGCAGGGGCTTGCAAGCGCTAGCTATTGCGGGCGCGGCCGCGCGAGCGGGTCATGTTGGTCTTGACGGAGGTCTCGTCGATGAAGACCAGCCGCTCGGGCATCTTGCGCATCAGCGGCTGGCGGTGTCGGACCCACGCGGCTCTGGCCCGGGCGACATCGGCGCGCCGCCGATCGTCCGCGGCCAGTGACTTTTCCTGAACGTGAAGCCCAGGCGCCGGAGCGCGCGAGACAGCGCTACTTGGCTGACCCGCTCCGCTTCGGAATCCGCCTGCGCCCCGGCCATCTCGGCCAGCGTGATGTCGGGATCCTGTCCAACCCATGCGGCCGACAGGACCTTGTGCGCACCGAGCCAGCCCCAGCCCGGGAGCAGCCCGCAAGTGTGCGGCTGAATCAGGGCGCCCACCCGTACTTTCCGCGCCGGCCGCTCCCGGTCGCGGGCGACGCCATCAGCCGGCGCGCCGTTTCAGTGCCGTTCAGACCAGACAAAACAAGCGCGTCAAACCGATGACGCAGATCAGACGATAACTGAGCAGGCATGATCCATCCTCCCAAACCGGATGAATCACACCGAAACCCTCAAGGGAAGCCGGCAGATTCAAACTGGTCTCGAATTGCTTCAATGCAGCGTGCGCAGGGGCTTGGGGCGGGGTCGCGGACGCTTTCCAAGCCCCGAACGTCCGCGCCGGCTCAGCCCGAATTCACCTCGATCCGCCCACCCGCACCCCGTCCCCGCCTCGCCCGCCCCAGCCGCGGATGCAGGCGCCCGGCGACCAGGAAAGTCAGCGCGAACAGGAACCCGGTCACCGCGAAAACGCCGGTGACCGGCGCGACCAGCAAGACCAGCCAGGCCAGCCCCGGGGTCACCACGCTCGAGACATCGCGGAAGCTCGCGTAGACGGCCGACATTTCGGTGCGCTCGGCCGGGCGGACCGAGATCAGGAAGGGCAGGCCGCCGAAGACATCGAGCATGACCAGGAAGACCGAAGCGGCAATCATCGCGATCACCGCGAGCGGCGGCCAGGCATCGGCGAAACCAGAGATCAGGAAGCACGCCGCCCCGCAGGCGAAGGCGATGCGCACCCCGGTCCGCAGGCTGCGGCGCTGCAACCAGCCGAGCACGAAGGGCGCGGTGAAAAGCAGCGCGTTCGAGAAGGAATAGGCCCAGCTCGCGATACTGTCGCCGAGCCCCGCCTCGATACAAAAGATAGGCAGATAAACGACATAGACCCACCAGCCGACCGAGCGGACCACCGCGAAAAGCCAGCCCGCCACCAGCCGCGGCTGGCGCGCGAACCGGCCGAGATAGGCCACCGGGTTCGGCGCGGCGTCGCTTGCCCGGACAATCACCCGGCCGTTGCCCAGCCGCATCGCCCAGAACGTCACCAGCATCGCCCCCGCCGCCGCCATCGCCAGCAGGAAAGGCAGCGGCGCCCAGAGCTTCCATGCCACGACCCCCAGCACCGGCCCGGCCGCCCAGGGCAGCGCGCTGTAGAACAGCTTCATCGTTTCGGTCCGGCCGAGGTCGTGGCGGGCGATGTAGTCCATCAGGTAGGCGTTCATCGCAATGAAGCAGGTCACCGTCCCGAACCAGTTGGCGACCATCCCGAGCGGCGTCAGCACCGGCCCGCCGAGGATGGCGAGCGCGGGGCCGAGCAGGTAGAACCCCACTCCGGCGGTGAAAAGCCAGCGGCGCGGAATGCGCTGGCCGGTCCAGGGGACCAGGGTGCCGAAGACCAGCGAGGCGACGCCGCCGGCCAGATAGACCGCGCTGACCGACTGCGCGTCGCCGAGAGCGCGGTACATGACGAGCGGCCAGACCGAGGACAGGATCGCCCGCGCCGTCGCGTCCAGCCCGGCGAGGATCGCGAAGGTGCGCGCGCCGGGGGCCGGGGCGCGCCGCAGCCAGTCGGGGGTGTAGCGGCCGATCACCGCAGGCTCCGTCCGCGCAGAGCGGGGCGCTGGCCAGAGCGGCGGACGGCGGCGACGCGACTTGGCGGGATCGCGGGTTGCGACGCGCCGCAAACGGTGGTGCGGCAGGGTCGGGCGGGAAAAGCGGCGCCGGTCAAAAGGGGGATCCTCCGGTTCCGATCCGAACGCCCCTTCGCATGAACCGTCGCGGCGCTTTGCGACCCCGCTTGTCGCTTTGGGCTGATCCGGCCCGCCCGGCTCAGACCCGTCCGCCGGTCAGCGCGGCGACCAGCCGCCGCCGCGCCTCGGGCAGGCGGCCGGCGCCCCGTTCTGCGGCGAGGCGGTGCTCCAGGAAGTACCCCGTCGTCGCCAGTCCCGCCGCCAGTCCCGCAGGGTCCCCTGCGGGATCGGCCAGGCAGTCGGGCAGCGGCAGGAGCCGGTCCGCCCATTCCCCCGCCGCCCCGCGCGACACCGCCCGCCCGGTCCTCGGGCTGACGAAGGCCAGCCCGTCCGTCGCCCCGGTCACCGCGCAGGACGCCAGGTCGAGCCCGTAGCCCGTCTGTTCGAGCAGCAGGCGTTCCCAGGCGAGGTAGTCGCGCGCCCAGTCGCCACCGGGTTTCTCGCCCCGCCCGCCACCGGCCGCAAAGGCGTCAAGCAGCGGAACGGTACGGGCATAAAGCTCCGGATGCGGTTCGCGTTCGGGCAGCGCGAGGCGGAGAAGCGCGCGGACAGCATTCAGGCCCATGAGCCCGAGGTGGTCGTCAAGGATGCCAGCGCGCGACCGCACCGGTTCGGCCACGAAACTGCCGATGTGTTCATCCAGCCGTGCCCGCCAGACAAGCTGGAGCTGCGCCCCGGGTTGCAGAAGCGGCGCCGCCTTGCGCGACCCGCCGCCCGGAACGACGCCCGCGTGCAGCCCGTGAAAGGCGGTGAAGACCTCGATGATCGCGGCGGCCTCGCCATGCCCGCGCACCGACAGCAGCACCCCTTCGTCGCGCCATTCCAGCATGGGCGGACTATCCCCCGGCCTGGCGGCACCGGCAAGACCCGCCGGCACGCCCATCCGCGCTGCGCCGGCCGGGTCGGCACCGCCTTCAGCCCAGCCCGTCCTCGTCCAGCAGGGTCCGCCCGTCGCGCGCCTCGACCTCGATCACCCACAGGTCGGGGTCCCGCCGCCGCTGCCGCGCGATCATGGCGTCCACCTCGGCTTCCGGGCCTTCGGCAAGGCGGACCCAGGCCGCCTCGCCGCTGGCCAGGTCGAAGCTCCGCACCAGCGCCTCTGCCCGCCCGTCCAGGGTGGCGCATTTCACCAGGACCGCCCCCGCCGTCGCGTCGCCCCGTGCCGTGACATAGGCGGGGATGTGCGCCAGCCCGAGGCGCCTGAGATAGGCGTGGACCCAGAAGTCGGCGGTCAGGCGGGTGGTCATGGGGCGAAGGCAAGCCGCATCGCAGCGTCGTGCGCAAGGGTTTTCGTCGGCCCGGGGGCGGACCGGGCGGTCGGCGCGATCAGACCGCGACCCACGCCCCGAACGCCACCCGGGCTTCCCACGCGCCCGTCTGCCCGCCACGGGCGAGCGCGGCACGGATCGGACCCATATGCGTGATCAAAAGCACCCCTTGCCCGACCGCGTCCAGCGCCTCGCCGACCCGCGCAGCCATCTCGGCCACCGTCTCGCCGCCGTGCGGGCGCGCGCCGATCAGGTCGGACGCCCAGAGATCGAGCTCGTCCCTCGGAACTCGGTCCCAGCGCTGACCTTCCCAGCGCCCGAAGTCGAGCTCCCTCAGCCGGTTATCGACCGAAAGCGCCAGGCCCAGCGCCGTCGCCAGTGCCTCGGCCAGAAGCCGGCAGCGGCAAAGCGGGCTGGTCACGATGCGCTCCGCCGGCGGCAGCTGAACGGCCAGCCGCCGCGCCTCGCCCGGCAAGTCGGGGCCCGGGGGAAGGTCGGTCGAGCCATAGCAGATCCCGTCGGACCTCAGCGGGCGGGTGTGCCGTAAGAGGATCAGCCCCACGCGAGGATCCCGAGCAGGAAGCCGATCCCGGAACACTGCTCGACCGCACCGAGGCAGTCGCCGGTATAGCCCCCGAGCCGCCGTTCGAACCGGGCCCGCATCAGCACATGCCCGGCGGCGAGCCCCGCGAGGCCCGCCAGAACCGCGCCGGAGCCCATCGCCGCCAGCGCCGGGACCAGAGCCAGCGCCGCCGTCGCTGCCGGCAGCGCCAGATCGCCCGGCCGCATGCCTTCGGATACCGGCTTGCCGGTCCCGTGGTCGCGCACATAGGCCGAGGTGGCGAGCACGATGACCGACGAAAGCCGGCTCGCCGCGTGCATGCCGACCAGCACCCAGGGCACCGCCGCCACCGGCAGAGCCGCGAAACAGGCGATCCGGCCGAGAAGCATCATCGCCAGCCCCGCCGTCCCGTAGGTGCCGAGCCGGCTGTCGCGCATGATCTCCAGCGCCCGCTCCCGCGTCGATCCGCCGCCGAGCCCGTCGCAGGCGTCCGCGAAGCCATCCTCGTGGAAGCAGCCGGTCAGCAAAAGCCCGAAGGCCGTGGCAACGGTCGAGGCGACCAGGTGCGGCCAGAGCGCCGCCGAGACCCAGAAGACCGCGCCTGTCAACGCGCCGATGACCGCCCCGGCGGCTGGATGCCAGCGCGGCGAGGCGGCCATTCTTTCGGGCGTGTAGCCCGGGTCCGGTACCGGCAGGCGGGTCAGGAACTGCACCGCCAGCAAGAACGCCGCCCATTCGTCGCGGAAGCTCATTCCCGGCTCACCCCCGCGCTCTCGAAACTGGCCATCTCGCGCAGCATCGCCGCCGCCGCCCTGAGAAGCGGCCAGGCGAGCAGGGCGCCCGTCCCTTCGCCGAGGCGGAGGCCGAGCGAAAGCAGCGGCTCGGCGCCCAGCGCATCGAGCACGGCGCGGTGGCCGGCTTCCTCCGACTGATGCGAAAACACCATGGCGCCGCGCGCATCCGGGGCGATCGACAGGGCGGCAGCGGCGGCGGCAGTGGCGATGAAGCCATCGACCAGCACCACCTTGCCCGACGCCGCCGCGCCGATCATCGCGCCCGCCATCATGACGATCTCGAACCCGCCATACTCGGCCAGCGCCTCGGCCCCCGGCAACCGCTCCGCCGTCCGTGCCGCCGCCCGGCCCAGGACCGCGCGTTTCCGCGCCAGCCCGGCGTCGTCAACGCCCGTTCCCCGCCCGGCAAGCGCCCCGGCCGAAATCCCCAGCACCTTCGCCGCAACCAGAGCCGCCGCCGAGGTATTGGCGATCCCCATCTCGCCGCAGGCCACCGCGTCCGCAGCAGCGGCGCGCCCCAGCGCCTCGCCCTCGGCCAGCGCCATGGCACACTCAGCCGCCGTCATCGCGGGCCCCGATGCAGAGTTCGCCGTCCCCGCCCCGATCCGCCGCGAGACCAGTTCCGGGTGCGCCAGCGGTTCGCCCGCAACGCCCGCGTCCACCACCGTCACCCCGGCGCCAAGCGTCCGCGCGAAGACATTCGCCGCCGCCCCGCCGGCTAGGAAGTTCGCCACCATCTGCCGCGTCACCGCCTGCGGATAGGCCGACACGCCCTCAGCCGCGATGCCGTGGTCGGCGGCGAAGATGAGAAGCGCGCAGGTCTCCATCCTCGGGGTCAGGGTACGCTGAACCCTGGCGATCTGTGCCGCCAGCGCCTCGATCCGGCCGAGCGCGCCCAGGGGCTTGGTCTTGCCGTCGATGGCGGCCCTCAGGCGGGCCTCGAAATCCCCGTCACCCTCCATCAGTCGCCTCCGCCCTGCCGTGTGGCCCAGGCGAACCAGACCGCCACCGCCAGAAGCGCCAGCGCCAGTCCCCGGCGAACCCGCCGGCTGCGCGCCGGGTCGGTCAGAAGCGACCGCGCCGAGGCGGCGAGCGTGACGATGCCGGCATGGATCGCCGTGGCGACGGCGACGTAGAGCGCCGTCAGGGACAAGGTCTGCGGCAGGATCGGCGGTCCAGCGATGGTGAAGGCGGGGAGGACCGAGAGGTAGAACAGCGCGGCCTTGGGGTTCAGCAGGTTCGTCACCAGCCCGCGCCGGAAACACCTGCCCAGCCCGCCCGAAGCGTCATGCTGCTCTCCTGCCCCGTCCGCCGCGCGCCAGGCGTCGACGGCGAGCCAGACCAGAAAGGCGATCCCAGCCCAGCGCAGCGCCTGCCAGAGGCCGGGGCTTTCCGCGACCACCGCCGCCAGCCCGAACGCGGCCGCCAAGCCGATCGCCAGCAACCCCAGACACACGCCCGCCACTGCCGCGTAGCCCTCGCGCCGCCCCTCGGACACCGCCACCACGGCCAGCCAGGTCATGTTCGGCCCCGGCGTCAGCTCGATCAGCGCCGAGGCCAGCGCGAAGGCCGCGACCGTTTCCACCGGGATGCCCGCGATCGTCATATCAGGGCCACTTTGCCACCGGCGGCAGGCTCATCAGGACCGCGTTCGCGTCATGGCCGGTTTCCAGCCCGAACTTCGTGCCCCGGTCGTAGACGAGGTTGTATTCGGCATAAAGGCCCCGGTGGATCAACTGCGCCTCGCGGTCGCTTTCCGTCCAGGGCTGCGCGCGGCGCCGGTCGGCGATGGGCAGGAAGGCGGGCAGGAAGGCGCGCCCGACATCGCGGGTGAAGGCGAAGTCCGCTTCCCAGCTGTCCGCCTCCGCGCCGCCGCTGTTGAGGTCGTCGAAGAAGATGCCGCCGACGCCGCGCGCGCGCCCCCGGTGGGGGATGAAGAAATACTCGTCCGCCCAGGCCTTGAGGCGCGGGTAGCGGTCGGCCCCGTGCGGGTCGCAATGCGCCTTCAGCACGGCATGGAATGCGGCCGTGTCCCCGGGGTATTCGATGGCCGGGTTCAGGTCGGTGCCGCCGCCGAACCACCAGGCGTGCGGGGTCCAGAACATGCGGGTGTTCATGTGCACCGCCGGCGCATGCGGGTTGGCCATGTGTGCGACAAGGCTGATCCCGCTGGCCCAGAAACGCGGGTCCGCCTGCATCCCGGGCACCCCGCGCGCCGCCATTGCCCGCTGTGCGCGTTCGCCCAGCGTGCCGTACACGGTCGAGACATTGACGCCGACCTTCTCGAAGACGCTCCCTCCGCGCAGGACGCTCATCAGGCCACCGCCGGCATCCCCGCCGCCCGGGTCGGCCCGTCGGGTTTCGGTCACCGCGAAGCGACCCGGTGTGCCCGGACCGCCGGCCCCGTGCACGGCCTCGTGCCGGTCCTCCAGCGCCTCGAAGGCCGCCACGATTCCGTTGCGCAGTTCACCGAACCACGCCACCGCTCGCGCCTTCCTGTCCTCCATCCCGCCGGTCATTGCCGCGCCGTCCCCTCCGGTTCCGGCCGTTTGCCTAGCACCCCCGGCCGGACCCCGCCAGCCCGGCGGAAGCGGGCTGTTCGCGGAAGCACCCGATGCGCTAGACTGGGCCGGCCCGGTCCCGTTCCGAGTTGCGAGTCGCCCCATGCCCCGTGCCTTCACGCTTCCCGCCGCCGCCGTCCTGTCAGCCGCCGTTCTCGCCGCCTGCGAGGCCCCCGCCCCCGGCTGCCAGTCGCCCGCCGCCCGCGAAATCCGGGTCGTCGACCGCCTGATCGCCGAAACCCGCGCCAACCTCGACCGCGGCTACACGACCGAACGCACGGGATCGGACTTCAACTTCTGCCTCGGCGGGGCCGGGGACAATGTCGGGGTCAGCTTCTGCAATGGCATCGGCGGCAACCGCGCCGTGCCGCTTGACCGCGCGGCCGAGACGCGCAAGCTCGAGGCCCTGCAGCAGCGGCGCGCCGCGCTTGCAACGCAGGCCACAGGCGATGCGGCTTTGTGCGCCGGGGGGGCGTGATGCGCGCGCGTCTCTCCTTCGCCGCCCTCGCTCTGCTGGCCGCCTGCGGCACCCCGCAGGAACAGTGCATCGCCGGACAGACGCGCGACCTTCGCAACGTCGATAGGCTGATCGCCGAGACTCAAGGCAACCTCGCCCGCGGCTACCGCTTTGAAACCGTCGAGGTCACCGACACCCGATGGGTGATCTGCGACCACGTACCCTCCGGAACCGACGCCAACGGCAACCCGGTCTTCCGCGCCCGCTACTGCCTGGACGATTTCACCCGCACCGAACGCCGCCCCGCCGCCATCGACCCGGCGTCCGAGAGGCGCAAGCTTGACGGACTGGTGAGGAAGCGCGCCGAGTTCCTGCGCGCCGCGCAACCGGTCATCGCGGAGTGCAGGGCGAAGTTCCCGGAGTGAGGGCAGGCTTCAACGCGGCTTCCGGTCAGGGCGAGCGGCCGAGGGGCCGCGCACCGGATGCGCCGCCCGCATCACCTTGAACCGCCCGTCGCCGGCCACATCAGCCACCTCGCGGAACGCCGCGCGCAGCGCCGCCTCGTAGGGCAGGTGGCGGTTGGCCACCATCCAGAGCGCGCCGCCGGTCGACAGCATTCCCGCCGCCGCCCGGATGAAGGCCGCGCCGAGCCCCGGATCGGCGGACCGCCCTTCGTGAAAAGGCGGGTTCATCACCACCGCGTCGAGCGGCGCCTTGGGGCGGAAGACCCGCGCGTCGGCCCAGTGGAACGCCGCCCGCGGGTCGGTCAGGTTCGTCCGGGCAGCCCTCAGGGCCTCGTGGTCGGCCTCGACGACATCGACCCCCGTCACCCCAGGTCGGGTCAGGATCGCCGCCGAAAGCCAGCCCCAGCCGGCACCAAGGTCGGCCACCCGCCCCTTCAGCCCCGGCGGCAGCGCCCCGGCCAGCAGCACCGATCCCGGATCGGGCGCATCGGCCGAAAACGCCCCCGGGGGCGCGGCGAAGCCCGGCGCGGGCGCGGTCCATCCCCCCGCCCAGTCCGCGAACGCCTCAGGCCCCGGCGAGGCGAACCACGCCGCCTTGCCATGCGCTCTGGCCAGCGGATCGGACAACGCCACCCGTGCCTTCAGCTCGCGCAGCACCGCGTCGATTCCGTCGGTCTTCTGCCCGTCCACCCATATCGGCGCGCCGAAGGGCACATGCGCTGCGGCCTGTGCGATCCGCGCCCGCGCCCCGGCCCTGGTGCGCGGCACGGACACGGCCGCAGCCGCGAACTCCCCCTCCGCCTCGGGCTGCACGCGGAACCCCGCCGCCGCCCAGGCATCGTGGTCGGGCCGGAAGCCCTGCACCACGATCAATCGCTCCCTCGGAAGTTCCAAGGCGCCGGTGTCCAGCGGAAAGCCGAACAGCGCCACCGCCCCTTCGGACGGCAGCGCACCGGGTTCGGCAAGCACACGCGACAGTCGGGATCGGCTCACGGAACGCGCATTCCCTCCGGGACGGACCGGCCCCGCGCTATTCCTTTTCCATCGTGCACTGCAAGGGGTGCTGGTGACGGCGCGCGAAATCCATCACCTGCGCCACCTTGGTTTCCGCCACCTCGAAGGAAAAGACGCCCACCACCGCCAGCCCCTTTTTGTGGACCGTCAGCATGATCTCGAAGGCCTGGGCGTGCGTCAGGCCGAAGAACCGTTCGAGCACATGCACGACGAACTCCATCGGCGTGTAGTCGTCATTGAGCAGCAGCACCTTGTAAAGCGGCGGGCGCTGCGTCTTCGGTCTGGTCTTGGTGAGGATCGATGTCTCGTCCTCGGTACCGCCCTTGCGGCCGGCCATCGTCAGAGGGAAAAGGGACGCCATCGTCCGTGCCATGCCTTCCGGGGATTCGCGGTCATGCGGAAACCTGTCCATGGTATCATCCTGCGGGCAGCTGAGAAAAGGGTTGCCTTCGGGAACCGCGAATTGGCCCAGCCGTGACACGCCTGACCACCATCGCCTTCGATGCCGACGACACGCTCTGGCACAACGAACGCTTCTTCCGCCTGACCGAAGAGCGTTTCGCCGCGCTCCTGTCCGCCTACGCCGCCCCCGACCACCTGGCCGAACGCCTGCTCGCCGCCGAACGGCGCAACGTCGGGCGCTACGGGTTCGGGATCAAGGGCTTCGTCCTCTCGATGATCGAGACCGCCATCGAGGTGACGGACGACCGCGTGCCGGCCGCCGTGATCCGCGAGCTTCTGGCGGCGGGACGCGAGATGCTGGCCCATCCGATCGAGCTTCTGCCCCATGCGCGCGAGGCGGTGACGGCGCTGAAGGACCGCCACCGGGTGATCGTCGTCACCAAGGGCGACCTTCTGGATCAGGAACGGAAGGTCGCGCAGTCCGGGCTGGGCGAGCTGTTCGACGGGGTCGAGGTGGTGTCGGACAAGACCCGCGCGAGCTATCTCGCGGTCTTCACGCGGCACGGCGCCGACCCGGACGCGACGATGATGGTGGGAAACTCGCTGCGCTCCGACATCCTGCCGGCGATCGAAGCCGGCGCCTGGGCGGTGCACGTGCCCCATGACCTGACCTGGGCGCTGGAACATGCCGCCGCACCCGAGGATCATCCCCGCTTCCGTCGCATCCCGCATCTGGGCGAGCTTGCCGCGCTGGTCAATGGGCTTGGGGCCGGTGCCGGGCCGGACCCCGCCCGCCGCCCGTAGGCCGGGGCATGCCCCGGCTCTTGCCCAGCGAAGGTTCGCCGTTGCCCCGACGCGCCCCGCATGGCCATATCGCCCCGCTGGACGAGACCGGAACCCGCGCCATGACCACCGCCTTCCTAACCGACGAACGCTGCTTCTGGCACCACGGCGGCAACTACGCCCTGACCGTCCCGGTGGGCGGGCTCGTCCAGCCGGGCGGCGGCCTGCCGGAAAGCCCCGAGACGAAACGGCGGCTTCGGAACCTGATAGAGGTCACCGGGCTTTCCCGCGAAATGACCCTCGCCTCGGCCCCGGAAGCGGCCCGCGAGGACCTGCTGCGCGTCCATCCGGCCACTTACCTCGACGCCTTCAAGGCCGCCTCCGACGCGGGCGGGGGCGAGCTTGGCCTGCGCACCCCGTTCGGGCGCGGCGGGTTCGAGGTGGCGGCGCTGTCGGCCGGGCTTGCCACGGCCGCGCTTGCCGCCGTCCTGCGGGGCGACCACCCGAACGCCTATGCGCTCTGCCGCCCGCCGGGGCACCATTGCCTGCCGGACTGGCCGAACGGCTTCTGCCTTCTGGCCAACATCGCCATCGCCATCCGCGCCGCGCAAGGCGCCGGCCTGGCCCGCCGCATCGCGGTGGTGGATTGGGATGTGCACCACGGCAACGGCACCGAGGCGGTCTTCCTCGAGGACCCCGAGGTGCTGACGGTCTCGCTGCATCAGGAACGCAACTACCCGCTCGACACCGGGGATGCCTCGGAACGCGGGCGGGGCAAGGGGCACGGGTACAACGCCAACATCCCGCTGCCGCCCGGCACCGGACATGCAAACTACATCGAGGCGATGGAACGCATTGTTTTGCCGCTTCTTTCCCGCTTCCGCCCCGAGGCGATCGTCGTCGCCTGCGGCTACGACGCCTCGGCGATGGACCCGCTGGGCCGGATGGTGGCGACGGCCGAAACGTTCCGCCTCATGACACGGATGCTCAAGGCGGTGGCGGGGGACCTTTGCGGGGGGCGGCTCGTGCTGGTGCATGAGGGAGGGTACTCCGATGTACACGTCCCCTTTTGCGGCCATGCGGTGCTGGAGGAACTGACCGGCAGCGCGATCCGCGCCCCGGACCCCCTGGCTGACACGCTTGTGAAGCGCCAGCCCGGCGCCGTCTGGCAGGCGCATGTCAGCGTGCATATCGGCGAACTGGCGCGGTATTTCCTGAACTGACTGCCCGAACTGACCGCCCGTGGGCCGCCCGTGGGCCGCCCGCGGGCCGCCCCGCGCACTTGCCTCGGCCGGCGCTTTGCCCGACACCCTTCGGGAACGAACGAAAGGCCGCGCCCATGTCCGCCCCCGCCACGTCCGACCCGCAGAATCCCGTCCTCGGTTTCCTTCTCTCCCGCCGCTCCCGACCGGCCCGGACGCTGACCGCACCGGTGCCGTCGCGGGCCGAACTCATGGTCCTGCTGACCGCCGCCGCGCGTGTGCCCGATCACGGCAAGCTTGAACCCTGGCGCTTCATTGTTCTTGAGAAACAGGCGCTTGTGCGCCTTGCCCGGCTGGCCGACGACACCGGCCGCCGGCTCGGGCTGGACGATGACCGCCGCGCCAAGGGGGTGGCGCAACTGGCCGATGCCGACCTTGCGGTGGCGGTGGTGAAGCGCGCGATGCCCACCGACCGCATCCCGGAAACCGAACAGGTCCTCTCGGCCGGCGCCGTCTGCCTGACGCTTCTGAACGCGGCGCTCGCCGCCGGCTGGGGCGCCTGCTGGCTGACCGGCTGGCACGTCTCGGACCCGGCTTTCCGCCGCGACGCCCTTGGCCTGGCGCAGGGCGAATGGGTTGCGGGCCTGATCCACATCGGCACCCAGACCTCGGTTCCGCCCGACCGCCCGCGGCCCGATCTGGACCAGCTCGTGACCTGGGCGGAGAGGTGACGCGCGACGAAAAAACATCGGCGGGGCGGCCGTCCTGCCGAGAGCGGAGACACCGCCCGACCCCGCCGCAAGCCCTTGCGGACGCTGCATTAACCGCCGGCTTCCGCACCGTTCGCAGGGTGCCAGCAACCGCCCAGCACTGTGCCAGCAACCTGCCATACGATCGTATGGCTTTCGGTTAAGTTAACGTTAGAGCGTGTCGTCGTGGTGTTGATTCGGGATTCCCAAGTCT
>JBJXFU010000027.1:0-21979 GCA_046155885.1 Paracoccaceae bacterium | reverse complement strand
TCTGACGGTGTTGATCCGCTCTTTATGGTCCCACCAACCCTGCCGTTCTTCTCGCAGACTGCCGTTGCGGTGGCGCCCGCCCGGGGGGCGGTCGGGCGCCGCCCGGGCCGCTGCGCGGCTGTTCCGGGCAAGGGGGCGGTGGGGCGGGGACGGGGCATCGCTCAAGTCCCCGCCAGGCCCGCCTGACATGCCCGCCCCCCCCTTCCCCGAAGGCACCCCCGTCTCGGTCCAGACGACCGAGCCCCTCGGCAAGCCGCTCGACTACCTCGCACCCCCGGGCGGCTGCGCCACCGGCGCGCTGGTCGAGGTGCCGCTCGGCCCGCGCCGGGTCCTGGGCGTCGTCTGGGGCCCCGCCGACGGCCGCTTCGACCGCGCGCGCCTGCGCCCCGTCACCCGGGTGCTCGCCGCCGAACCCCTGCGCGAAACGATGCGCGACTTCCTCGCCCGCGCCGCCGACTACACGCTCACCCCGATGCCCGCCATGCTCCGCCTCGCGCTGCGCGCCCCGGGCCTCGGCGACCCGCCGGCGCTCCGCCGCGTCTACCGCAAGGGACCGGCGATCCCCCTGCGCCTGACCGACGCGCGGGCGAAGGTGATGGCGGTGGTCGAGGACTACGGCGGTGCGGCTTTCACCCTGGGCGAGCTTGCCGGGTTGGCCGGGGTGACGACCGGCGTGGTCAAGGGCCTGGTCGCGCAAGGCGCGCTGGCCGAGGAAGAGGCGCCGAAGGACACGCCCTTCCCCCGGCTCGACCCGGCACGCCCGGGCAAGGACCTCGCCCCCGACCAGGGCGCGGCGGCCGACAGGCTGCGGGCCGGCGTCCGCTCCGGTGACTACGCCACCACGCTTCTCAAGGGCGTCACCGGGTCGGGCAAGACCGAGGTCTACCTCGAAGCCGTGGCCGAATGCCTGGCGCGCGGCCGCCAGGCGCTGGTCCTCTTGCCCGAAATCGCGCTCACCGCCGAATTCCTGGCGCGTGTCGACGACCGCTTCGGCGCCCGCCCGGGCGAGTGGCATTCCGGGATCACCCAGACGGAACGCCGGCGGCTGTGGAGGATGGCCGGCGAAGGCGGCGTGCAGCTGGTCGTCGGCGCGCGCTCGGCCCTGTTCCTGCCCTTCCGCGACCTCGGCCTGATCGTCGTCGATGAGGAACACGACAGTTCCTACAAGCAGGAGGACGGGGTTCTTTACAACGCCCGCGACATGGCCGTCCTTCGCGCCGCGATGGAAGACGCCCAGGTGATCCTTTCATCGGCGACCCCGAGCCTTGAAAGCTGGGCAAATGCCGAGGCGGGGAAGTATGCGCGCATCGACCTGACCTCGCGCTTCGGCCCGGCGGAACTGCCCGAACTGCGCGCCGTGGACATGCGCGGCGAAACCCTTCCCGCCAACCGCTGGATCGGCGAGGCGCTGGCGAACGGCATTGCCGCGCGGATCGCGGTGGGGGAACAGGCGCTGCTCTTCCTCAACCGCCGGGGCTACGCGCCGGTCACGCTCTGCCGGGCCTGCGGGCACCAGGTGGGCTGCGCGCAGTGCGACGCGCGCATGGTCGAACACCGGTTCCTGAAGCGCCTCGTGTGCCACCAGTGCGGCGAGACGGTGCCGATGCCGGTGGCCTGCCCATCGTGCAAGGCCGAGGGCCGGATGGCGGCCGTCGGGCCGGGGGTGGAGCGGCTGGCCGAAGAGGTGGCCGCGCGGTTTCCGGCGGCGCGGGTGGCGGTTTTGTCCTCGGACCTCTTCGGGACGGCGCGGGCGCTCAAGGACAAGATCGTCGAAATCGCGGAAGGCGGGGCGGACATCGTCATCGGCACCCAGCTGGTGGCCAAAGGGCACAACTTCCCGCTGCTGACGCTGGTGGGGGTAATCGACGCCGATCTCGGCCTGCAAGGCTCGGACCTGCGCGCGGCCGAGCGGACCTTCCAGCTCATGCGCCAGGTCTCCGGCCGCGCCGGCAGGGGCGAAAAGCGCGGGGTTGCCCTGATGCAGACCTACCAGCCCGACCATCCGGTGATCCGCGCGATCCTCTCGGGCCAGGAAGAGGCGTTCTGGCGGGCCGAGGCGGCGGCGCGGAAGGCCGGGGGCGTGCCGCCCTATGGGCGGATGGCGGGGATCGTGCTGTCCTCGCCCGACGTGGCGCAGGTCTTCGACTTCGGGGCGGAACTGGCGCGGCGGGACGGGCCGCTGCGGCGGGTCGGCGCCGAGCTTTACGGCCCCGCCGCCGCGCCCGTCGCGCGGGTCAGGGGGCGGCACCGGGTGCGGCTTCTCATCAAGGCGGCGAAGGGCGTGGCGCTGCAGCCGGCCATCGCCGAATGGCTGGCGCAGCTGAAGCCCCCGGCCAACCTGCGCCTCAGCGTCGATATCGACCCGCAGAGCTTTTACTGAAGGGGGACGACCGCTCCGGAATTGCGCCAGGAGCGGCGCAAGATCGCGGCCGCGCGTTGGCGCGCGGTGCGGGCTGGTTCGGGGGAACTTGTCGTGAACCACAAGCGGGATGGCGTTTGCACTTCCTTCGGGTGCCTCCCGCCCGGTTCAGGGAAGGGCGCCTGCGGGGGCAGCCTTGGTGACCCCCGCCGGAACAGGCCCCCGGCGAGGGGCCCGCGCAGGCTTCAGACCCCGCGCGCGATGTGCCAGTAGGGGCTGTAGCCGCCACCCTTGGTGTCGCCCGCGATCTTGTCCTCGTCGAACTTGTAGAGTGGCTTGCCCTTCCATGCCCATTGATGGGTGCCGTCGCGGCGCGCGATCACCGAGAAATCGCCGGTCGTCGCCGCCTGCGCCGAAGCCATCATCGGAGGCCATTCGCGGGCGCATTTGTCATAGCAGTTCGACTGGCCCTCGATGTCCTTGTCGAAGGTGTAGAGCGACATGCCCCCGGTGGTGGTCATGCGCGGACGATGATGCCCCGACATGTTGCGGTCCTGCGCCTTCATGCCGGCCATCGCGCCGGCGCCGCCCGGGGTGCCATAGCCGCCGGCCGCCGCAGGGCCGGCGAGCGCGAGGCAGGCGACGGGAATCCAAGTCATCGCAAAGCGAGTCATCCAGAGTTTCCTTTAATCATTGACCCCCATCCGACCGCCGATGTCCGACGGCACCGATGATGGTCTGGCACGATGACACAACGTTCCATCTGCCGCGCGGGTTCCGAAAAGTTTCGATGGCCCGCCCGCCCGCGGATGCCTCGAGATCGCGGAACAACGGGAGGGGAGGTCGGGACAGCCGCCCAAGCCTTCGCCGAAGAACTCACCGCCTTCTCCGCAGGCGTTGCACTTGGACCTTGAATCCGCCCATCCCCAAAGCGCGCCCGCGACCTCTTGCGGTTGCACGCCGGTCACAGCGTTCCGGTCTTTTCCCGACCCGCCCGACCCTGCACATCCTTGGCTTGCGTCCCGCCCTTTACCGGTCCGCCCCCCCCGCCGTTACCCCCTGTTTCGCCCCGAAACTTCATCCGTAAAGAAGGCGTCGGGCAGACGTGGAGAAGACGTGGAGTTTCCAGCCGTTTCAGGGCGTTGCGCCGCTTCCGGCGGGTTCCGCCTGAAAACCGCGTCGCGGCGGTTCGCGGCCGGCATGAATCGCCGTTACAGCGGTTTGCGTTCTTCCTGAATCGCCCTTCACCCCCCCCGCGCACCAGCGGGCGGCGCCGGGCCGCGGGGGGGCGCCCCGACGATGTCGGTCCGCGCTTTATGGTGTCTCCAACCCTGCCGGTGTTCTTGCAGACTGCCGGTGCGGTGGCGCCCGCCGCCGAACGCAAATGGGGGGGGCGGTCGGGCGCCGCCCGGGTGGCTCTCGTGGCTGTTCCGGGCAAGGGGGGGCGGTGGGGGGTGGTGCGGGAAGAAAGCGAAGCGCTTTAACTGACGCCGGCACAGAAGATCGCCGCCCTCTGTCCCAAAGGTTCAGGTGAAGGACGATTCAGGGTGGCTGCACAAGGCTCTGACCTGTCCCTGCCGGGGACATTGCTTTCCCGCCTGGTCAGACCCCCGCCGCCGCCCGCCCCGCCGCCCAACCCGAGGCCCAGGCCCACTGGAAGTTGTACCCCCCGAGCCAGCCCGTCACATCCACGGCCTCGCCCACGACGTAAAGACCCGGGATCCGCTTGGCCTGCATCGTCCGGGCATCGAGTCCGCCGGTATCCACGCCCCCCACCGTCACCTCGGCCGTCCTCCACCCTTCGGACCCCGCGGGCGTCACCTCCCACCCGTGCACCGCCGCCGCGACCGCCGTGATCCCCACATTCGAGACTGCCCCCATCGGCCCCGCGACCCCCGACCGCGCCACCGACGCCGCCGCCAGCCTCTCCGGCATGACCCGCGCCAGCGCCATCCTGACTGCCGCCTTCGGCGCCTCTCGCCGCGCGGCCTTGAGCAGTCCCGCGACCTCGAACCCGGGGGCGAGGTCGACCGTGATCCCGTCCCCCTCGCGCCAGAACGAGCTGACCTGCAGGATCGACGGCCCCGAAAGTCCCCGGTGTGTGAACAGGAGCCCCTCCTCGAACGCCACACCACGGCACGCCACCCGCGCCGCGACCGAAACCCCGGCAAGCTCCCGCATCCCGTCGAGGACCGCGCCCGAGAAGGTCAGCGGCACCAGCCCCGGCCGGGTTTCGGAGACCGCCAGGCCGAACCGTTCCGCTATCCTGTAGGCCAGCCCCGTCGCCCCCATCTTCGGGACCGACCTGCCCCCCGTGGCCACGATCAGCCGCCCGGCGCGGAACACGCCCTGGCCGGTCGCGACCGTGAACTCCCCGTCATGGCCGACCTCTGCCACATCCTGGCCAAGCCGCAGATCGCCCCCTGCGGCGGCAAAGTCCCCGACCAGCATCCGAACGATCTGCGTCGCCGAGCCGTCGCAAAAGAGCTGCCCGAGCGTCTTCTCGTGCCAGGCAATGCCGGCCCGGCCGACCCGCGCGATAAAGTCCCGGGGCGTGAACCGACGGAGCGCGGAAAGCGCGAACTTCGGGTTGGCCGAGAGATAACGCGCGGGATCCTCGCCCGAGAGGTTGGTGAAGTTGCACCGCCCCCCGCCCGAGATGCGGATTTTCTCGCCCGGCGCGCGGGCATGGTCGAGCACGGTGACGCGGGCCCCGGCCCGCGACGCCTCGATCCCAGCCATCAACCCCGCCGCCCCCGCGCCGAGGATAAGAACATCGCTTCGCCGAACGCTCTCCATCCCCGCCCGATAGACCGGGCCGGGGCCCCGGGGCAACCGCCGGACCCCGAAATTCGTCTTGCGGGGTAGGCGGCCCTTGGATAAGACACCGCCCGAGTTGGGGCGTCGCCAAGTGGTAAGGCAGCGGTTTTTGGTACCGCCATACCTAGGTTCGAATCCTAGCGCCCCAGCCATCAAGTAATTGAAATATATTGACTTCATGGACACCGCCGGATAGTCGCGCAGTCTCCGGGGCTGGTGAGCCGAGGTGGGCTGGCGCCGGCAGGCCAGGACCCCAAGACGGTGCGATTCACACCCTGGGTCTCAGTTTCGGGTTTTCACGTCTGGCGTTTGCGGACATCAGATGGTCGAAGCATCATGCGTGCATCCCGATACAGCAGGCACGGTCCCGGACGGTGCACGCCAACGCATTGAAGGATCCTCTGTCGCGAAAGATGTGACGCCCGCTGGCAGGCGAGAAGTCGTCGCCCATCGGGTTAAGAGCTATCGGATGAGCGAACGGCGGGCGTGTTTCGTGATCGGCGCGGACAGATCGTCGGTCCGCTGCCGAAGCCGCCGGCCGGAGCATGCCGGACTGCGCAAGCGCCCGCGTGCGTTGGCGGGCGAGCGGCGTCGGTCTGGCTACCGGCGGTTGCATGAGCTGTTGCGACGGACGGGACATGTCGTGAACCGCAAGCAGACCCGGAGGCTTTACCCCGGGGAAGGGTTCCCGGTGCGCAAGCGGAAGGGCCGCAAGAGAGCCACCGGCACGCGGGCGCCACTGCTCAGCGCGGTGCCGCCGAATGCGCGGTGGTCGGTGGTTTTCGTCCATGATCAGTTCGCGTGTGACCGCAGGTTCCGGATATTCAACGTGATCGATGACGTGACGAGGGAATGCCTGGCGGCCGTGGCGCGGTGGGTCGCAGACGAAAACGAGACCCTCCCGCGCTCGGCTCTCGGCAATCAAACGCCGGCGGGCTACGCCGCCCACCTCACCGCGATGGACCAACGGCTCCACGCAACTCAACCGTTGCGCCGTTCGCCCATAGCTCCCTCGGCGCAACTGCGCCAAATTCGCCGTCGGAGCCCGGCGGCGGCTGGATGAAACTCGGAGGTCATAACACATTGGCGCCGGTTCTGCTTGCAGGGTTCGTTGTTCTCGCATTCCGACGCGGGGTCAGGGCATCTTGCGCAAACCCGGCGAATGGGCGGCAACAGGGTGGACCGGAAGGTGGACAGGAGAAGTCTGGCTCAAGCTATATGTTTGATTAGGAACATTTATCTTCCATGAACTGGTGCCCGCGGCCGGACTTGAACCGGCACGCCCGTTCCCGGGCTGGAGATTTTAAGTCTCCTGTGTCTGCCATTCCACCACGCGGGCTGCACCAAAGCCCGACCATAGTGGCGCGCGCCGCTTAGTAAACGTGCTTCGGCATGGAATTCCCCGCCGATCCGCGCCATCCTCGCGCGGCAGAAGCGGACGGAAACGGGCAACACCCCCATGTCACTGACCGACACCAGACCCGACCGCCCGAGCGGAAACCGAAGCCGCAGCCCCGGCGACCGCTTCGCGACGGCGCGCTGACCGGCGATGTTCCCCATCCGCGACCACAACCCCTCGACCCGCACGCCGGTGGTGACGCTGGCGCTGATCGCCGCCAACATCCTTGTCTTCCTTTGGGAGCTTCAGTACTCCGGCAGCGACCGCGCGCTGGCCGAGTTCTTCGGCCGCTGGGCGCTCGTCCCGGCCGAGGCCACCGCACAGGGCGACTGGCTGCCGCTCCTGACCTCGATGTTCCTGCACGGCGGGCTGATGCATATCGCCGGCAATATGCTCTTCCTGTGGATTTTCGGCGACAACCTCGAAGACCAGATGGGGCACTTGGGGTTCCTCGCCTTCTACCTCGCCTCGGGCGCCGCCGCCGGCCTTGCCCATGTCGCGGCCGCCCCCCTGTCCGACGTGCCGACCGTCGGCGCCTCGGGCGCCATCGCCGGCGTCATGGGCGGATACCTCCTGCTGTTCCCGAAGGCGCGGATCGACGTCCTCATCATCATCGTCGTCCTCTACCGCGTCTTCCCGCTGCCCGCCTGGGCGATTCTGGGGTTCTGGTTCGCCCTGCAGGTGGTGCTCGGCCTCGGCAGCCCGGTCGAAGGCGGGGGCGTGGCCTACTGGGCGCATGCCGGGGGGTTCCTGGCCGGGCTCGCCCTGGCGCTGCCGCTCTGGTTCCGCCGGGGCGCGACCGGCTTCTGGGACCGCACCCACGGCCTGCCGCCGCATCCCGGTACCGAATACACCGCCAGCCGCATCCCCCGGGTGGTCCGCCGCCGCTGATGCGCCCCGCGCCCCTCCGGCCCTAGCCGTCTTCGCGCAGAAGCTTCACGAACGGCTCGAACAGAAGCGCGTTCGACGCCGCCATCTCGCCGCCCGCCAGCACCTCGGCCCCGTCGCTGAGCGAGGTCACCATGCCCCCCGCCTCACGGATCAGGATGATCCCCGCCGCCATGTCCCAGGGCTTCATGCCACGTTCCCAGAACCCGTCGAACCGCCCGGCGGCCACATAGGCCAGATCCACCGCCCCCGCCCCCCAGCGCCTGAGCCCGGCGGTGACCGGCAGAAGCCGCGACACTTCCCGCACATGCGCCGCCTGCGCCCGGCCGTCGCCCGCCGGAACCCCGGTGCCGAAGACCGCCTCGCCCATCACCTTGCGCCCCGACACGCGCAACCGACGGTCGTTCATCCAAGCGCCCTGGCCCTTCTCGGCGAAGAACATCTCGTCCTTCGCCGGGTCGAAGAGCACCCCCGCGACGATCTCGCCCTTGTGCTCCAGCCCGATCGACACCCCCCAGTGCGGCAGCCCGTGCAGGAAGTTCGTGGTGCCGTCCAGCGGATCGACGATCCAGCGCCGCGTCGGGTCCTGGCCCTTGTCCTCGCCCGTCTCCTCGCCGAGCCAGCCATAGGTCGGCCGCGCCCCCATCAGTTCTTCCTTGACGATCCGCTCGGCCTCGCGGTCGGCCCGGGTGACGAAATCGCCCGGGCCCTTGACCGAGACCTGCAGGTTCTCGACCTCGCGGAAGTCCTTGACCAGGGACCGCCCCGCCGCCCGCGCCGCCTTGACCATCAGATTGAGGTTCGCGCTGCCCTGCATCCCGCCCGCTCCCGCAAATACAGTCCGCGCGTATAGGGGGGCGGGGTGCGGAAGGAAAGGGGCGGCCCCCCCCTCACACCGCCTCGCGCCCGCTCACATTGCCGCTCGCGCCGTTACAACCGGATCGCGCTTGCGGGGCGGCCCGCCTTAGGTCCAAGAAGACACTGCCCGGGCCAACCGGGACTGGCGCGCCGGCAACGGGACCGCAGCAAGGGGACAGGCATGTTCAGATCGTTCTTTCCGAACCCGCGCCTTTTCTTCCCCTCGGTCCTTGTCTGGTCCGCCTTCTGCATCGCCGTCTGGTACGTGTTCGGCGAAACCGTCGGCACCGCCCTCGGCGCGCCGCCCTGGCCCGAAGACACCCTCCGCCCGGTGGATGTCCGCTACTTCGTCACCCCCGACTACCTCTGGTTCTACGCCTACTTCATCCTCGCCATCCTGCCCTTCGCCGGCTTCTGGTTCACCTTCTCCCCCCATCCCTGGCAGCGCTGGTCGATCCTCGGTTCGGCCCTCATCCTCTTCGTGATCTACTTCGGGGTGCAGGTCAGCCTCGCGGTGAACGACTGGCTGGGCCGGTTCTTCGACCTTGTGCAGCTGGCGCTGGAAAAGAAGTTCGACGGCACCGCCTGGGACTTCTACTTCCTGCTGCTCCAGTACGCCTCGATCGCCGCCGTCGCGATTGTGGTCTTCACCCTCACACGCTTCTTCGTCAGCCACTGGGTCTTCCGCTGGCGCAACGCGATGAACGACTACTACCTGGCCCGCTGGCCCGAGGTGCGCGGCATCGAAGGCGCCGCGCAGCGGGTGCAGGAAGACACCATGCGCTTCGCCGACATCATGCAGGACCTCGGCACCGCTTTCGTCGATTCGGTGATGACGCTGATCGCCTTCCTGCCGATCCTCGCGGCCCTCTCGGGCAAGGTCACGGTGCTGCCCCTCATCGGCGAAATTCCGGCGCCCCTCGTGACTACGGCGATCTTCTGGTCGGTCTTCGGCACGGTGCTTCTGGCCGTCGCCGGGATCAGGCTTCCGGGCCTTCAGTTCGCCAACCAGCGGGTCGAGGCGGCCTTCCGCAAGGAGCTTGTCTATGGCGAGGACGATGCCGCCCGCGCCCGGCCCGACACCGTGCGCGAACTCTTCGTCCGGGTACGCCGCAACTACTTCCGGCTCTACTTCCACTACGCCTACTTCAACGTCGTGCGCAGCTTTTACCTGCGGGCCGACAGCGTCTTTGCCTATGTCATCCTGGTGCCGACCATCGTGGCAGGGACGATCACCTTCGGGGTGATGCAGCAGATCGTGAACGTCTTCGGCCAGGTCTCGGGTTCGTTCCAGTACCTCGTGAACTCCTGGACGACGATCATCGAGCTTCTGTCGATCCACAAGCGCCTGCGCGCCTTCGAGGCCGCCTTCGAAGGCCGCGCCCACCGCGAAATGCCGCCCGAGGCCGATCTCGACGAGGGCGCGGCGGCGCCGTAGGGCGGGCTTCAGCCCGCCCTCCCGATCCCGCGTCGGATCCCCCACAAGTCCCGGGCGCCCCGCCGCACGGCCTTCCGGCGGTGCCTTGGGGATTCCGGGGGGCCAGGTGAGATCACGATCCGATCCGTCGGAATGGGCTCGGTCACCGAATGACGCCCGAAAAGAGACCGTCGGCCTTTCGGGCTCCATCCGCCCCGCGACAGAGGGCGGCGCCCGACTTGGGGGGGCGCCCCAACGGCTTTGGTCCGCGCTTAGAGCCTTTTGCTTTCTTCCTGCTCCACTCCCACCGTCCCCCTTGCCCGGAACAGCCGCGAAGCGGCCCGGGCTAGGGGGGGGCGGTAAGGCCGAAGCATTAAGAGAGCGAAACGTTTTGCCGTTAACCTGGCCCGAAGCCATACGATCGTATGGCATATTGCTGGCATATTGCTGGGCGGTTGCTGGCACCCTGCGAACGTTGCGGAAGCCAGCGGTTAATACAGCGTCCGCAAGGGGTTGCGAACGGATTGCGCACCTTTCCCCCGGCCCGAAACACGGTGTCCCGTCCGGTCTGGAATCTTCTTGACTTAAGGTTCAGTTAGTCGGCGCCCGAGGCCCCCCGCGGACACCGGGCAGCCCCCCCGTCCCGGCGCGCGACACGCGGACAGGTCGCTATTCGGGATGCTTCGGGGCCTTCCCCGAAGGCGCCCCGTAGGGCCGCGTCACGTCCTTCAGGGTGACGTCCAGGCACTCCACCGCCACCCGGATCGCCCCGTCCCCTGCCAGCGTCAGCAGCACTGTCCCGGTGCCATCCGCCCCCGCCTCCCAGGTCAGGTCAAGGAGCGACAGGACCAGATCCCGGTCCCCCCGGCCGACCCCCTGCGAGGCGACCGACACCACATCGCCCACCACCAGAAGCGCCCGCACCCGCTCATAGGCCCGCCCAGCTCGCTCCGCCAACTCGCGGTCTTCCCAGCGGAAGCGGTTGAGAAGCAACACTAATCGCCGCCCCTTGCGGTCCCAGCGCAGCTCACCCGCCGCAAAGACCGCGTCCTGCGCCAGCGCGGCGATGACACCGAGCCCTGAGGCATCGTCGGCCGAAAGGTACAGCGGCCGCTCGGCGGCATCCTCGAAACGGGCGTCCTCGGTCATGCCTAATCGCCCCGCACGCGCTCGATCTTCGCGCCCAGCGCCCCGAGCTTCTCCTCGACCCGCTCATACCCCCTGTCGAGGTGATAGACCCGCGCCACCCGCGTCTCGCCTTCGGCCGCAAGGCCCGCCAGGATCAGGCTGACGCTGGCGCGCAGGTCCGTCGCCATCACCGGCGCCCCCTTCAGCCGCACCACCCCGGTCACCGTCGCATGCCCCCCATGCACCTCGATCCGCGCCCCCATCCGCATCAGTTCGGGCGCGTGCATGAATCGGTTCTCAAAGATCGTCTCATGGAGGCGGCTCACCCCCTCGGCGGTGCAGAGAAGCGCCATCATCTGCGCCTGAAGATCGGTCGGAAACCCTGGAAAGACGCTGGTAGTCACATCCACCGCCTTAGCCCGCCCATTCGCCCGCGCCACCTTAAGTCCCGAATTTGTCGCCGAAATTACGATCCCCGCCTCCTCCAGCTTCTCGCAGAACGTGGGCAACAGGTCCCGCCGTCCGCCGATCAGCTCCACCTCGCCCCCGGCGATCGCCGGCGCGATCATGTAAGTGCCAAGCTCGATCCGGTCGACGATTACCGAATGCGTCGCCCCCCTCAGCCGCTCGACCCCCTGCACCTCGATCCGGTCCGTCCCCTCGCCCGCGATCTCCGCACCCATCGCGCGGAGGCAACGCACCAGATCCACGATCTCTGGCTCGCGCGCGGCGTTCTTCAGCACCGTCGTTCCCTTGGCCAAAGTCGCCGCCATCACCACGTTCTCGGTGGCGCCCACGCTCGGGAAACTCTGCTCGATCACCGCACCCTTCAGGCCCGTGCGAGCCACCGCATGCAGATAGCCGTCCCTGAGCTCGATCTCTGCGCCAAGCTTCGTGAGCCCCTCGATATGAATATCCATCGGCCGCGCCCCGATCGCGCAACCGCCCGGCAGCGACACCACGGCCCGCCCCGCCCGCGCCAGAAGCGGCCCAAGCACCAGGTTCGACGCCCGCATCTTCCGCACGATCTCGTAATCCGCCTTCACACCCGTCAGCGCGTGGCCAGAGAGCGCGATCACCTTGCCCCCCTGCAGCGCCGTCACCTCGGCCCCGAGCGATTGCAAGAGCGCTGACATCGTACGGATGTCGGAAAGCCGCGGCGCGTTCATCAGCGTCAGGGGCTCGTCCGACAGAAGTGCCGCCGGCATCAGCGTCAGGCAGGCGTTCTTCGCCCCGGCGATCGGTATGGCCCCGCGCAGCTCCGCGCCGCCCCTGACGATGATCGAATCCATCCGCCCCTCAGTCCTTCTTTTCCGCCCCGGGCCGGTCAGCCGCATTTCCGCCGGAACCGGATTTCCTTGCCGTTGCCTGTGCTTTCCGTCGCGTCAGATTGGCCTTCAACGCCTGTTTCAGCCGCTCGGACCGGCTGGCGTCAGCCCTGGCCGGGCCGGGTGGGCGGGGCGACTTGGTCATGCGTCCCCATAGCGCGGTTGCCGGGACAGGTCCAGTTGGCCCGCACCCGACCCGCGCGGGCGGCAAAGTACCGGCGGATCAGCTCCGCTTCACCGGCATCGACCGCATCCGCGCCACTGTCTCGCGTTCCGCCCGGCGGCAGGAGACGGGGGCGAGCCCCCTGGCGATCAGCGCGACATCTTCCGCCACACGGTCGCCGATCTCGCGCAGCGCCAGGACCAGCGCGCCCGCCCGGTGGGGCGAGAAAAGGATGTTCGGCACGCTGCGGATCGGATCGTCCTTCGGCGCGGGTTCGACCGGAAAGACGTCGGTCGCGACCCGGACGCGGCCCGAACCCGCCGCTTCGGCCAGTGCGTCGAAATCCGCGATGGCGGCACGCGACATCAGAAGCAGCATCGCACCCTTCTGCATCCGGGCCAGCGCCGCGCGGTCGATCAGGTGACGGTTCTCGGTGGTGATCCCCGCCATAACGAAGACGAAGCGGTTCTCTTCCATCACCCGGTCGAACGGCACGGGCTCCACGCCCATCCTGCGGAGCAACCCGGCGGGAAGCCACGGATCGAAGACCTGCAGCCGTGCGCCGAACGGCTGCAGAAGGCGGTGCAGCGCCCGGCCAAGATCGCCGAACCCGACGAAGCCCACCGTCGAACCGGTCAGCAGTTCCGCTTCCCGGTTGCCGTCGAAGAGCCATAGCTCCTCTCCACGCCCGAAGGCTTCGTGCTGACCGTGGATATCCCGCGCCAGGCTCAGCGCCATGCCGAGCGCCATTTCGGCCACCGGCAGCGCGAAGACGGCGGAGGGCGCGAGCACGTGGATGCCCCGGCGGAAGCATTCGTCGTAGTCGATATTCGGCAGGAAGTTTGTCTCGACATTGAAGATCGCGCAAAGCTTCGGCGCGGCGTCCAGCCGGTCGCGGCCCATCGGCTGCTGACTGATCAGGATCTCGGTCTCCGACAGGTGGCGGGAATACAATGCGTCGCGCGCGGCCTCGTCGCAGACGGCGACGTCATGGGCGGCGGTGAAGTCTGCCCACGCGGCGTCCGAGAAGATGTCTTCGCGAAGGCGCGGGTCGGGATCGAAGAGAATACGCATGGTGGCTCCCGGTCAGCGCGCCGACAGGCGCAAAAAACGTTTTACAGAATGAAACGTGTTTCCCTAGCATCCGGCAAGGGGGGAATCATGGTCAAGCGCGCGACAGACACGGGCAGGCGCGGCAGCGGGGTGTCGCCTCGTCCGTCGCTGCGCGATGTCGCGAAGGCGGCGGGCGTCTCGGCCGCCTGCGCTTCGAACGTGATCAATCGCCGCCGCCGTCAGGACGATGCCATCGGTCGCGCCGTGATGTCGGCCGTGGGGCAACTCGGCTACCGGGTGAACGCCATCGCCGCGAACCTACGCCGGACCAGCAGCCGCCTTGTCGGCGTCGTGCTGCCTGACTTCGAGAACCCCTTTTTCGGCGCGCTGCTTGCCGCTCTGGAACGTTGCGCGGAGGAATCGGGCTACCGCCTTACTCCCGCGTCAAGCCGCGAGGACCCGCAGATCGAAGCGCGCGAGGTCGCCGAGTTGCTCGGTTGGCGCGTGGCGGGGCTACTCGTCGCCCCGACCATCCGCTCACCGGGCCCCGAGGCGGCTGTGGGCGGGGTGCCGATCGTGGTGGTGGACCGGGTCTTCGGCCACCCCGACACCGACGAGATCGCCGCCGACAACACCGCCGCCGCATCGGAGGTGACGGCACGGCTGATCGGGCTGGGTCACCGCCGCATCCTTGTCGCGCATTCCGACCCCGCACTTCTGAACGTCGCCGAACGGCTGCGGGGGGTGCGCGCGGCCGCCGAGGCGGCGCGGCTGGGCGGCATCGCAGTCGAAACGCCGCTTCTGGAGTGCGGGCCGAGCCTGGGATCGGCCGACCGGGCGTTTGCCAACCTCTTCTCGCGGCAGGAGGTGCCGGGGGCGATTTTCGCATTGAACAACCTCGCGGCACTGGCGGCTTACGGGGCGGTGCAGCGGCGGGGCATGGTGCCGGGACGCGACCTTGCTCTGGTGGGCTTCGACGACAGCGCCTGGATGGCGCATATGCATCCGGCCGTCGCCGCCGTGGTCCAGCCGGTCGAGGCGATCGCCCGCGCCTCCTGGGAACGTCTGATCGCGCGGATCGAAGGCAGGGCGGGGGTGCCCGCGTCCCTTCGAATCGCGTGCCGCATCGAGGAACGGGGGACGCTGGTGCCGCCCTCGGTGAAAAAGGAAACCGGGCCGGGGGGTGCGCTTCCCCCCCTGGCCAGTGGGCAGCAGGGGCCCGAACCCCGCGCCCGGACCGGAAGCTGAACCTGAAACGGGAGGAATGACCAAGATGCTGAAGAAACTGATGCTGACGGCGGCGCTCGGCCTGATCGCGCTGCCCGCCGCAGCCGAGGGGACCTACGGGGTGCTGATGAAGACACTCTCGAATCCCTTCTGGGGCGCGATGGAGCTTGGCGTGAAGGAAGGCGCCGCAGCAGCAGGGGTGGAATACTTCCTGCAGGCTGTCGAAAGCGACCAGGCTGCCGAACCGCAGCTCAACACCTGCAACGCCATGCTCGAGACCAAGATGGACGCCTTCATCACGGCGGCAATCAACTCGACGATCCTGCTTCCCTGCCTGAAGCGGGCGAACGAGATGGGGATTCCGGTTGTCGACCTGGATGCGAACCTCGACCACGACATCGCCAAGGAGGCCGGGGTCGACATCGCCTTCACGATCGGCTCGGACAACGTGGCGGCGGGCGCGCAGGGCGCCGAGTGGCTCGTCAGCCAAATCGGCGCGGACGCGAAAGGGCCGGTTCTGGTGATCGAGGGCCTTTCGGGCAACATCACGGGCAAGAAGCGGGCGGACGGGTTCGCCGGCAAGCTCAACGAACTGGCACCCGGACTCGAGGTCGTCGCCTCGCTTCCCGGCGACTGGGACCGCGGCAAGGCGGCCAACATCACCAACGACATCCTGACAGCGCACCCCGACCTGGTCGCGGTCTTTGCGGCGAATGACGGGATGGCGCTCGGCGCGGTCGAGACGGTTTTCGCGGCCGGCAAGCAGGATCAGGTGACGGTGATCGGCGTCGACGGCAACTCGGACGCGGTCAAGTCGATCAAGGAAGGCCGCCTTGACGCGTCTGTCGCTCAGCTTCCCTACCTCGTCGGCAAGCAGGCGGTCGAGATGGTGGGCAAGGTGAAGGCGGGCGAAGCGGTCGAGAAGTTCGTTTTCGTCCCGACGATGGTGCTGACGAAGGACATCCTCGACTCCGGCAGCGACCCGATGCTCGAGTATGTGAAGTAAGGCCATGCGCGGGGCCGGGCAGGCGCCCGGCCCCGGGTTCCTGCATCGCGGACGGAACGGATGGGACTGACAGCCTTCTTCGAACGCGCCCATGTGCGCGTGGAATCGCTTCTTGTACTGGTCGGCCTCGTGGTGGCGATGTCCCTGATCTCGCCGGTGTTCCTGTCGTTTTCGAACCTGTTCAACATCCTGCTCGCGACCTCGACGGTGGGCATCCTCGCGATCGGGGCGACCTTCATCATTTCGGCGGCGGGCATCGACCTGTCGCTCGGGTCGGTCCTCGGGCTCGCCTCGGTGAGCGGGGCGGTGATGTCGGTCTATCTGGGGCTGCCCTGGCCCTTCGTGATCGCCGGCTGTCTGCTGGCAGGAATGGCGGCGGGCGCCGTGAACGGGCTGACGGTGGCGGTGGCGCGCGTGCCCGCCTTCATCGTGACCCTCGGCATGATGGGCATCGCGCGCGGCCTGGCGCTCATCATCTCGAGCGGTCAGGGGGTGTACGGGCTGCCTGCGGAAATCCTGTTCCTCGGGCAGGCGCGCCCCCTTGGCGTTCCGACGCCGGCCTATATCCTCGTCGTTGTGGCCCTGATCTCGCATTACGTGCTGGCCCATACGAGGTTCGGGCACCACACTCTGGCGCTTGGCGACAATGAACAGGCGGCGCGGGCCACCGGGATCAATGTCCGGCGTCTGCGGATTCAGCTTTACACCCTATCCGGCTTCCTGGCGGGCCTTGCGGGGCTGGTCTTTACCGCGCGGGTCAATACGGGCGATCCGACCGCAGGCCTGAACTACGAGCTTGCCGCGATCACAGCGGCGATCATCGGGGGAACGAACCTGTTCGGCGGCCGCGGATCGATCCTCGGGACGATGATCGGGGCGCTGATCATGGGCGTCCTTCAGAACGGGCTGAACCTGCTGGCCGTGCAATCCTACTGGCAGCAGATGGCGATCGGGACGGTGTTGGTCGTCGCTGTCTGGCTCGACCAGATCCGGGGAAGGGGGCGGGTGCTGTGAGCCTTCTGGAGCTACAGTGCGTCGAGAAGAGCTTCGGCGCGGTGCAGGTGCTGCACGGGGTCGACCTGACCGTCCACGCGGGCGAGGTCGTGGGACTTGTAGGCGACAACGGCGCGGGCAAATCGACGCTGATGAAATCGATCACCGGGGTCTATCCGGTGGACAAGGGCAGCATCCGTTTCGACGGGCTGGACGTCACCGAGGTGCCGCCGGGCGAACGCCGCCAGCGCGGGATCGAGATGATTTATCAAGACCTTGCGCTCGCGCCGCAACAGGATGTCGCCAACAACATCTTCCTTGGCCGCGAGCCCACGAAGCGGCTCTGGGGCCTGATCCCCGGCTGTGTGGACAAGGCCAGGATCGACGCCGAGGCGCAGAAGATGATCGACCGGCTGGGGGTGAAGATCCCGACCGTGCATATCCCGGTCGCGATGCTGTCGGGCGGCCAGCAGCAGACCATCGCCATCGCCCGGGCGCTGACCTTCCAGCCGAAGCTCGTCATCATGGACGAACCCACCGCCGCGCTGGCGGTGAAAGAGGTGAACTCGGTGCTCGACCTGATCGCGCAGATGGCAAAGGACGGGATCGGGGTGATCCTGATTTCGCACCGTCTGAACGACGTCTTCCAGGCCTGCTCGCGCATTGTCGTGCTGCGGCGGGGCAACGTGATCGCCGATCTTGACCGCCAGAAGACCGACATGGCCGAGGTCGTCTCGTACATCGTCGGCGCCCATAGCTGAACAACCTGCAAGGAGCCCCCATGTCCGTCATCGGCATCCATTCGCTGGCCATCACCCCCCTCTGGAACCCGGCCGAGGCCGACCGCATCCTGGCGCCTGCGCGCGCCAACGGGGCGGGGCTGGTGGAGGTGCCGCTGCTGGATCCGCGGACCTTCGACAGCGAGGGCACCCGCCGGGCGGCGGAGCGGAACCGGATGCGGGTGACCTGCTCGCTGGGGCTGCCCTGGGAGTTCGATCTGGTCAAGGACCCAAGGATGGTGGCCGACTTCCTGTTCGCCGTCCTGAAGGCCGCGAAGGAGGCCGGGTCGAATGAAGTTTCGGGCGTAACCTACGGAACTATCGGCAAGAAAAGCGGCAAGCCCCGGACGCAAGGAGAGACCGATGCGATGGTGCGGCTGATCGAGACGGTGGCGAAGGAGGCCAAGCGTCTGGGGATGCGCTTCGGCATCGAGCCCTGCAACCGCTACGAGACGCATCTGATGAACACCGGGCAGGACGGGGCCTGGTTCGTCGAGCAGGCGGGGGCGGAGAACGTGTTCATCCACCTCGACACCTATCACATGAACATCGAGGAGGTCTCGATGGCCGAGGGCTTCGCCGATGCGGGCGATCATCTGGGCTATGTGCACCTGTCGGAGTCCAACCGGGGCGTGCCGGGCAAGGGGACGGTGGACTGGGAGGGGACGTTCAAGGGCTTGAAAGATATAGGGTTCGAGGGGCCGCTGACGGTCGAGAGTTTCGTCTTCGTGGCGCCCGAACTGGCGGGCGGGCTGGCGGTCTGGCGGCCGGTGGCCAAGCGCGCGGCGGATGTGATCGAGGTGGGTCTGCCGTTCCTGATCGGCAAGGCGAAGGCGGCGGGTATCGCGGTCGAGAGCCCGTGAGCGCAGGCCTGGCGGAGGTCGCGGGGGGCTGTCTGCCCCCCGCCCCCCGAGGATATTTCCGGACCGAAAATATGCGTAACAGGACCGTGCGGTGCTGCGCGGGAATTGCATGATTCCGGTTGGAACCGGCCCTTCTTTCCCGTCGTGGGCGACGCCCGCGATCCTGCCGCAACCCCTTGCGGACGCTGCGGTAACGGTTCCTCACGGCAGCGTTCGGGGGGTGCCAGAAACCCCCCAGCAATATGCCAGCAACCTGCCATACGATCGTATGGCTTTGGGTTAAGTTAACGGTAACTCCTGCCCGCCAGCACGCAGCCCGGAAGCCCGGGCGAAAGGGTCGCGCGCAGGTTGGTCCGGGCAGGCGGACCCCGCCGCCATGATCAGCCCTTCTCGCCCTTAGCGAAGCCCGTCCAGCTTCGCGATGTCCTTCGCCGCAAGGCCCCCCATCCGGTCATGCACCCTCGGGCCGCGCGCCATCGCCAGCGCGAACATCAGTTCGCCCGCGCGCGGCGCATCTGGCAGGCCCACCTCGATCGCGTCGAAGTGGCTGCGGACATAGGCCGCGTTGATGTGGCCGAGGGGGATATCGACCCGCGTTCCGGGCCCGCCCACCTTCATCGCCGAGGGCACGATGGCCAGCGCCTGGCCCAGCCGTTCGCGCATCGCGTAGCCGCCGGGGATGTGCCAGAGCGCGGTGTGCTCCAGTTCGCCCCCTTCCCCCGCCAGCCCCGCCTTGCCGTAGGCGTCGATCCCCTCGCGCCCGCCCATCGCTTCGATCAGCCGGTCGGTCATAGCGAGGCCGAGGGGCTTGAGGTCCTCCATCGCCGCTTGCAGGTCGGGCTCAAAGCGCCCGGCGAAGGGGTTCGCGACCACCGCGACGATGGCGGCGCGGCGGCGGGGCAGCGGCGGCGGCGGGCCGCCTTCGTGGTGGATGTCCTCGATGAAGATCATCGTCTTGCGCAAGGAGAAGTCAGGCATCGGCGGGCTCCGGCTCGGATAGGGCGGGGGCCAGGGCAGGAGCGGCAGCGGTCAGGCGCGCCGCGCCCTGGAGGAAGAGGCAGGCGGAGTGGATGAGGCCGCGCGCGCGGAAATCTTCCGCCGCCGCGAGGCCCCGGTCGAGCGCGCGGGCGCGGTCGGGGGGGGAGAGCGGGCCGACGGCCACGGTGACGAGCCGCGCCCCGAGGTCGCTGTCGGCCTTGACCTCGGTGGCGGGGCGGCGGGCGATGGCGGGGTGGCCGGGAAGGTCAAGGGCGTTGGCGATCACCGTCGCGGCCGCGTCGGCTTCGGCGCCCGTGCCGGCGAGCACGGTGACCGCGTCGGCGATCCCGAGCGACTGCGAGCGGCCGCGCCAGCCCGAGGTGGCGATGCCGCGAACCGGGTCGCGGGCGGCAAGGGCGAGGCGGCCGCCGGGCAGGAGGGCGGACATGATCTCGTCCCCGCTCAGGAAGAACGCGATGTCGCCGCCGTTGTTGATCCAGGCCTTGCGGGGGAGGCGGGCGTCGGGTGCCTCTCCCCCGGCCCCTCTCCGGGGCGGAGAGGGGGGCGCGGCGTCGCCGGACGCGCCCCCCGTATCCCCCTGGGAGAGGGGATGGGGGAGAGGCCGGCGCGGGGTGACGGCGGTTGCGAGCATCGCCGCAAGCACCTCGTCCGCGACCGCCCCGGCGACGGCGGCCATCGGCGTGATGAAGTCCCGCGCATAGGGCGCGACCGCCGCCGCCATCCGCTGCGCCACCGGGCCTGTGACGGCCACAGGGGCGCCGACTGGGGCGGGGCTGCGGAGCAGGGGAAGCTCGGCCACCAGCTCGTCCAGCACCGTCCTGAACCGCTTCTCCGCCCGGGCATAGGCGGCGGCGCGGGCGGGCGGGTCGGCCCAGAGGATCAGGTCGATCGGCCCGTGGTGCAGGTGCAGCCGCTGGCCATCGGGCAGCAAAGCCGCCTGTGGCCCTGCCCAGCCGGTCATGGCCCCGGCCCGAGGGCGCGGACGTCGCCGCCGTATTCGCCGCCGGTCTCGAGGATGTCGCGCAGGGACCGCACCGCGCCGTCATGGCCGCCGAGCGCACGGTAATCCTCGCGCGTCAGGGTGAATTCCAGGGGCGCCACCAGGGCGGGGGTGGGCACGTAGCCGAAGGAGCGGCCGGGCATCCGCGTCACATCGACCATCAGGGTGATCCCGCCGCCGGGCCAGATGAAGGCGGGCGCGCCGCCGCAGGTGACGCGGGCGCGGCCGTCCTGCACCGCGCGGGTCAGCCGGACCGGGTTGCGCGTGGCGCCGGCGCGGAGCGACCCGCCGGCGCCGGCCATGAACATCACGGTGCAGAGCGCGGGTTCGCAGTTTTCGGCGATCAGGTCCACGGCGGGGCGGAGTGCCGGTGGCAGCGGGCGTTCGACCGGGTTCAGGGCCTCGTCCAGCACGAAGTAGGCGGCATGTTCGCCGGTGGTCGAGACCATCAGCACGCTCAGCCCCGGCCGGGCGCCGCGCTTGCCGTCCCAGGGTTTCAGGATCGCCAGCGGGTCTTCGATATCGGTGCCGCCCCAGCCCATGCCGGGGTTCGCGACGCGGAAGTAGCGCCCCGGGGTGGAGCGGCGCCCGGCGATGCGGATGCCGGTGTCGGGCCAGCCGATGACCTTGCCCGCCTGGTGTTCGCTGACCACGCCGGTGATGTGGTCATCGACCACCACCACCTCGTCCACCAGCCCCTGCCACTGGTTGGCGAACATCCCCACCGTCGCCGAGCCGCAGCCGACGCGCATCCGGTCCTCGGGCCTGCCGTCGACTACCGGTGCCGCGCCCGCCCGAACGGTGACGGCGGCGCCGCCCTCGACCGTCAGGTCCACCGCCTCGCGGTTGCAAAGCCGCATCAGGGTGTCGCAGGTCACCCGGCCTTCGGCCTTGGACCCGCCGGTCAGGTGGTCGACGCCGCCGAGCGAGAGCATCTGGCTGCCGTATTCCGAGGTGATGACCAGCCCCACCGCCTCGCCATCGGCGCGCACCACCGCGCCTTCGCGGCCGAGGTGGCGGTCGGTGTCGATCTTCACCTTGACGCCGCAGTAGGAATAGATCGCCTCGGTGACCACGGTGACGGTGTCGGCGCCGTCGATCTCGCGGCTGACGATGAAGGGGGCGGGCTTGTAGTCGGGATAGGTGGTGCCCGCGCCGAGGCCGCTGAGGAAGAGGTCGGGGCCCGCGAGAAGGCCGCCGGTCCAGTCGGACTTGAGGAAGGGACGGACTTCGCCGCCCTGGGCGAGGCGGCGGTCAAGGACGGTGATCGGATCGACGCGCACGATGCGCCCGGCTTCGTTGGCGTAGCGGTCGCAGGCGCCGGACTGGCCGGGGGCGATGTGGCACATCACCGGGCAGGCATCGCAGCGGAGCTTCTCGGCGCGCAGGCGTTCGGCAGGCGGGGGGGTGCCGGCGGAAGTGTCGGCGCGGGTGTCGTGGTCGGGGTCGGTCATGGCGGGCTGGTCCCCGGGGCGCTGATCGGCCCTGGCGGGCCTTTTCGCTGGCTGAGGGCGGCGGAGCGGGGCGGCAGAGCGGCTTGCGGCCAGGCTGAATCGCCTTCAGGCCGCTCCGGCGACAGAGGGCGGCGCCCGAGCGCGGGGGGGCGCGCCAACGGCGTTGGTCCGCGCTTTATGGTGCCTCCAACCCTGCCGGTGTTCCCGCAGACCGCCGGTGCGGTGGCGCCCGCGCCCGAAAGCAA
>JBJXFU010000017.1:0-5130 GCA_046155885.1 Paracoccaceae bacterium | reverse complement strand
GGAAACCCTTCTCGGCGGGGGCGTTGGCGGTGTTGACCGGAGCCGAGGTGCGGGCGACGCGGCCGACGAGGCCTTCGCCGATGCGCATCCGGGTCTTGTGGACGGATTCCCTTTTCAGTCCCTCGGTCGCGCAGAGTTCCAGCGTATCGGCGTCGCGGAACAGGTAGATCGAACAGACCTCGCAGCGGATCGACGAGGCGATGAGCCGCACGATCCGGTCCAGCCGCTCCTGCCCCGCGCCCGGTTCGGCCAGGGTGTCGCGGAGCCGGCGGAGAAGCTTGCGGCTTTCGGTTTCGCTGCGGTCGGGCATCGGTCCTGCGGGGTCGGGCGGCTAGGGTCGGGGCCGCGCTGGAGTGAGGTTAGAGCATATTGGTGCGGAAACGGAAACGGGATTGGCGGCGGGGCGACGAATACCAAGGCGCGGTACCGGCAAGGCCGCGTGCCTTGCCTGCGGCGGGAGAAGTCAGTAGGAGTAGGGTTTGTCCGGGCATTCCGTCAGCGCCAATGAAACTGGAGGAAGACGATGGCCGAAACGCATACGGGAACCTGTTTCTGCGGTGCTGTCGAAGTGACGGTCACCGGCAAGCCCGAGGCGATGGGTTACTGCCACTGCAAAGATTGCCGGTCGTGGTCGGCCGGGCCGGTGAATGCCTTCACGTTGTGGAAGGCCGGCACGGTGCAGGTGACACGCGGCAAAAAGATGCTCGCGAGCTTCTCGAAGTCCCCCAACAGCGTCCGGCAGTGGTGCTCGGACTGCGGCGGTCATCTGATGACCGACCATCCGCAGTGGGGGCTGACGGATGTCTATGCCGCGACGATCCCCTCGGTGCCGTTCTCGGCTGGGGTGCATGTCAACTACGACTCGACCGTTCTGCCGATGAGGGACGGACTGCCGAAGCTGAGGGATTTTCCGAAAGAACTCGGGGGTACGGGCGAGGCGGTGGCGGAGTAGAGGGGGAGGCCCTACCCTTTACCTCCTCCTCCTCCTCCTCATGCGAAGGGAATGGCACATGGCAGGCACCTCTCCCCCCTCCCTTCTCTCCGGGGAGAGGGGAGGCATAGGTGGCCGCGTCCTGCCCCGCCTCTCCGCCCCCGAGAGGGGACGGGGCAGAGGCCTTGCGGGGGCTTCGCACCGGAACGGTTCAGATGCGATAGCCCTCGCGCCTCACGGGAGAGGGCACGGGTCAGGGCACGGGTCAGGGCACGGGGCAGCGGTTCGCCGGGGCCACCCGCCTCAGGCCCGTTCCAGCACGAACGATGCGTGCAGCGCCTGCACGGCAAGCTCCATGTAGCGCCGGTCGATCAGGACCGAGATCTTGATCTCGGACGTGGTGATCACCTTGATGTTGATATTCTCGCGCGCGAGCGCCGCGAACATCTGGGCAGCGACGCCCGCGTGGCTGCGCATGCCGATGCCGACGACCGAGACCTTGGCCACGTCGTCGTCCACCACGATTTCGGAATAGTCGAAGGCGCCCTTCGCGTGGGCGTCCGAAATCGCCTTTTCCGCCCGCGCCACCTGGTTCGTCGGGCAAGAGAAGGTCATGTCGGTAAACCCCTCTTCCGAGATGTTCTGCACGATCATGTCGACGTTCACGCCCGCGTCCGCCAGCGGCCCGAAAATCGCCGCCGCGATCCCGGGGCGATCGGCGACCTTCAGAAGCGTCATCTTCGCCTCGTCCCGCGAATAGGCGACGCCCGAGACCACCTTCGATTCCATGATATCCTCCTCGTCGCAGACGAGCGTTCCTGAGTTGTCGTCGGTGTCCTCGAACGACGACAGGACGCGCAACTTCACCTTGTAGCGCATGGCGAGTTCGACCGAACGCGTCTGCAGCACCTTGGCGCCGAGCGAGGCGAGTTCGAGCATCTCCTCGAAGGCGATGCGGTCGAGTTTCCGGGCGCGTTTCTCGATCCGGGGGTCGGTGGTATAGACGCCGTCCACGTCGGTGTAGATGTCGCAGCGTTCCGCGCCGAATGCGGCGGCGAAGGCGACGGCGGTGGTGTCCGACCCGCCGCGGCCCAGCGTGGTGATGCGGCCTTCGGGCGAAAGGCCCTGGAAACCGGCGACGACGGCCACCCGGAAGCCTTCGGCGAACTTGGCGTCGATATGCTCGCGCGGGATCGACAAGAACCGGGCCGAGCCGTGGGCCGAGGTGGTGTTGATCGGCACCTGCCAGCCCTGCCAGGACCGCGCCGGTACGCCCATTTCCTGCAGACGCAGCGCCATCAGCCCGGCGGTGACGTTTTCGCCGCTTGCCACCACCGCGTCGTATTCGCGCGCGTCGTAGAGGTTCGAGGTCTCTTCCACCCAGCCGACCAGCTCGTTGGTCTTGCCCGACATGGCGCTGACGATGACGATGACGTCATAGCCCTTCGCGACCTCCGTTTCGACCTTTCTCGCTGCGTTGGCGATGCGCGCGAGGTCGGCCACCGAGGTGCCGCCGAATTTCATCACCAGAAGCGGCATCGCCCCTCACCCTGCGCCAGGACGTCGGAAAACCGCCGGTGTCTTATGCGATGGTCCCGGAGGGCGCAAGCGGACGGGGCGCGCGCGTCACAGGGTCTTGTTGTCGGTCCCGTGGGCGGGGGAGGCGGGCGGGGCTTCGGCAGGCGGCGGGGGCGTGCCGAAGACCTCGCCCGCGCGTTCGAGCACGACACGCCACCAGTCGAAGGTGTCGTCGAGGTTCTTCGGCGAGACGCCGCCCCAGAGGTTCACGTCGAATTCGATGGCAATGTCGCCTTCGGAATCCACATAGGCCTTGCCGAAGCGGCGTTCGCGGTTCCAGTCGTTGACCGCGCCGAGCGCGTCCTGCGGCGCCGGAAGATAGGACCAGAACTGGATGTCGGTGCAGTCCTTGCCGTCCTCGCAGCCGAAGAAGAAGACGGAATAGCGCGTGCCTTCGATGCGGCCGCGGATGACCGGGGCGCCTTCGCTGTCGGTCTCGAGTTCGGCCGAGCCGAAACCGCGGGCGATTTCCAGGATTTTCGCGGGGTTGTCGGCGGCGACCAGGGTCTGGGCCGGGGCCGGGGCCGCGAAGGCGGCGGCGAGGAAGAACGGGGCGAGGGCGGGGAGGCGGTAAGCGGGCAAGGGGAAACCCTGTGGGCGGGAGGAAGAGGGGAAGCGGGACCTGGCGGCAGGATAGGGCAGATTGACCGGTTTGGGAATCGGTCCCGCGCTTCGGCCCGGGCGCGGAAGCGGGCGCGTGGCGCGGGCCGGCGTCTCGGTCCGGTTCCCATTTCCGGGCCGGCGGCGTTAGGATGGACCGGGCAAACAGGGCGCGAGGGGTAGGCATGGACAAGGCGACGTGGGCGGGGGTGGACGCCTATTTCAACCGGGCGCTGGCGCCCCCCGATCCGGCGATGGACGCGGTGCTCGCCGCCAATGCGGCCGCCGGTCTGCCGGGAATCGACGTGTCGGAGGCGCAGGGGCGGTTTCTGGGCCTTCTGGTCCGCGCCACCGGCGCGCGGCGGGTGCTCGAGGTGGGCACGCTCGGCGGCTACAGCACGATCTGGATGGCGCGCGGGCTGGCGCCCGGCGGGCGGGTCGTGACGGTCGAGCGCGAAGCGCGCCATGCCGAGGTGGCGCGCGCCAACTTCGTCCGCGCCGGTGTGGCGGACCGGATCGAGCTGCGGGTGGGCGCGGGGCTTGCGGTGATGGAGGCGCTGGCCGCCGAGGAGGCAGGGCCGTTCGACCTGATCTTCATCGACGCCGACAAGCCGAACAACCCGGGCTACTGGGACCGGGCAGTCCGGCTGGGGCGGAAGGGCACGGTCGTCATCGTCGACAATGTGGTGCGCGACGGCCGGATCGCCGAGGCGCGGAACGCCGATCCCGATGTCGCCGGCACCCGGACAATGTTCGCGGCGATGCGGGCGGCGGGCGTCGGAGCGTCGGCCTTGCAGACGGTGGGATCGAAGGGCTGGGACGGGTTCGCGATGGCGGTCCTCGACTGACGGCCCCGCGAACGGCGGCCCGGGGGCGGTCAGAAGGGGATGGTCTGGCCATCGTAGCTTTCGAAACAGCCGGTGGTGGCGGGGCCGAGGGCGGCGAAGCGGTCGGCGAGGCCCCGGGCGGAGGTTTCCGCGTCGATCTCGGCCCCCTTGCCGCCCATGTCGGTCCTGACCCAGCCGGGGTGATAGATGCCCAGGGCGATGCCCTCGCGGGCCAGGTCGGCGGCGAGGTTCCGGCCCAGATTCACCGCGGCGGCCTTCGAGGCGCGGTAGGCGAGGCTGCCGCCCGGGGCGCGGGCGGTCGAGCCCATCCGAGAGGAAATGACAGCGATTCTAGGAGCTTGGGAAAGGCGGAGCGCGGGCAGGAAGGCCTCGACCGTCAGGAAGACGCCGGTGACGTTCACGGCGAAGCTCTCGGCCCAGAGGGTCGCGGGCGAGACCGGCGACGCGGTGCGCTTGTCGTCGAGGTAGACGCCGGCGTTGCAGACCAGAAGGTCGAGCAGGCGGAGCCCGAAGGTTTCGGCGGCGCGGGCGATCGAGGCGGGGTCGAGGAGGTCAAGGGAGAGAGTGCCCGCAGCCCGGGCGGGCGTGCGGGCAGGGGTGCGGGCGGTGCCGATGGCGTCGTAGCCGCGGGCGGCGAGTTCGGCCAGAAGCGCCAGGCCGATCCCGCGCGAGGCTCCGGTCACAAGGGCGGTGGGCATCGGTGGCTCGCTTTCTGGCCGGGCGCCCTGACCGGCCGCCGCAGGAGTTCAGCCTGTTTCGCGGAAAGGCGCAAGGCCGGCCGGAGAGCTTGCCGGCGGGGTGGCGGCGGATCGGGTGTAGCCGGCGGGGCGGGGCGGGGGAACGGTTGGGCGATGGCCCGGGAAGCACCGACTTCCGGGAATTCGGCGATGCTGAGGGGGGAAGAAAACTGGGCGAGCCGGAGGCGCGGATCCCGGCGGGAGAAACACCCCAGACCCCTTCCCAACCCCTTGCAAGCGCTGCATTAATCACGGCCTTCCGCACCGTTCGCAGGGGGCCAGCAACCGCCCAGCAATATGCCAGCAACCTGCCATACGATCGTATGGCTTTGGGTTAAGGAACGTCTGAAGAACCTGCCACTTTCGGTGTGATCTGGTAGGCTTGGGCAACCCTGCAAGGAGCCGCGCCGATGCCGAAGCAGCCCGCCTTTCTCGG
>JBJXFU010000189.1:0-15333 GCA_046155885.1 Paracoccaceae bacterium | reverse complement strand
GGTGATCACCGACCCGTCCGGCAGCACGATGTTCGTCGCATCCGCCGTCAGGTTGATCTCGGTGATCCCGAGGAAGGCGAGCGTGCGGACAGTCGAGGGCCCGTCCGCGTTCGTCACCAGCACCTTGAACTTGGCGAAATCCGCATCCGCCGAGGTGAGCGTCCCATCGCCGCCCGTCCGCCTTGGCGTGTCAAAGACCGACCGCAGCGCCTCCATGTCGCCCGATGCCGTCGGGTTCCACTCGGTGAACACATACTGCCGCTTCTCGGTGATCGCGTTCCGCCCGTCGGGGTCGTAGAAGAGCACCCCGTTCCCGGCGGCGGCCCAGGCCGTCCGCTCCCTCAGCCCATCGCCCGACCCGTCGAAGAACCGCGTCGAGCGGGAGAGTTCGGTGATCCGCACCCCGTCGCCGTCGAGGTCGAGAAGGATGGGTTGCGCGCCGACATATCCGGGATCGCCATACGATTTACCATACTCGTCCTTGAGCCCGCTTGTGCTTGAAGTTGTTGTCGAGCTGCCACCGAATGACGATCCACCGCTTTTCGCGGCCGCCTGCCCCGCGTCTGCGCCACCTCCGCCTGTGCCGGACTTCGACCCGCTTCCTTCAGGCGTCGAGAATAGGCCGCTTCCTTGATATCCAGCCGCTGCTCTGATGGGACCGTCCTGGTAAACGTCGCCAGGGTTTAGGACGCCGGGGGTCTTGTCGAAGTGCAGGGCCGCTTGAGCCATGCCAATCGGGTCCCCTGCAACCTTTGCTCTCGTGTACTGCGCCTCTGGCCCGGTGGGATTCCTACGCGCTTCCGCATAAAGATCTTCGTTCCAACGGCGAACCTCATCAAATCGTTCCAAAATGACGCCCAATGGAAGATCTTTGATGATGTCGCTATTCCGATCATCGAGTGTATCGTAGTAACCGTCGAGGATTGACTCGATAGGTTTTTCGCTCCCCAGGAGCGCACCGATTGGAATACTCTTGGTCCAGTCATCCTGCACGCCGGCTGCTTTGAGAAGGCCGTCGACGAACGTCTTGCAGTTATCGTCAATAATATCATAGCCGGAGATCCCACGCAGTGACTCTGCCAGATCGATGGCGGCAAGCGCGCCTTCGTCCGTCAAGGGGATGTCCAGAGAATAAGCAGGTCGTCGATCCGGGTCCTTGGGTGTACCTACGTCTCCGTCTTGAGTATACGTATTGAGGAGCCCAAGGTATCCAACGGGAGGAGTATATGATCCGGCGGGCTTGATCGCGTTGGTTACTTTGTTCTCCGGGGTGTATTGTTTCTCGTACGAATAAATCTCTCCGTTCATGTGAATATCTATCGTAACATGGCCCGTCGGGCCGTCTGTGTATACGTTAACGGTGGCAAACGCACTGCCCATCTACTTCTCCCTTATGATCGTAAATGTGAATGTCGGGCACACAAACGACTCCCACGAAAAATCGCGCCTTTCGATTGCGGCCCGATACTCGGTGGAGTAGTCCATCCATCGACGAACCTGCGGGTCATGGCGCTTCTCACCTTTCACAAGACCTGCAGAGTAGTAAAACTCTCGATCATGCCCCGACAGGAATGGCGTAAAGTCCGGCGGTCGCCCCGAGTAGACAATGTAAACAACAAGTGGCGGGCCTACCTTGATAAGTACCCTAGTATAGTCTTCCCTGGACGGGTCGAAGGGCCTTGTTTGTATTTTGGCGTTGCAATCCAAGCGGTCCGGGTCCTCGACAATTTCTTTCGGGATAGGGGAGGGCTCATCCTTCCGCGGCAAGTTTCTGGGAACGATTGCGCCAAGGCGATCGATCTGAATTGCACGATCGGCCGCGACGCCGAAGGCTCCGTATGTGGATGACCGTATGCCCTCTTGCCTCAGCCCCCAAGCTAGCCAACCATACATCGTCGTCGGAATGGCCAGAGCCAAGACGAGGCCGACAAGCATGAACTTCCGCATCCTACCTCTCCGCCCGCGTTACTTCTGAACACGGCGCCGACTTGCGCGGTTCAGAGACAGGTGAATCCACCCCAGGACAGAAGCGGCGTCTCTTCTGTCCACCATTGTTGGCCATAGAGCGGACTACGCGCCCTGTATGCATGATCCCATTTGTTGCTGGGTGTTTCTCTTGTTCGGGTGACACTCGGACGCTGAATTCGTTGCTTGCTTTCCCAGCGACGGATTGCGGCCTGGCATCCAAAGTGCTCCAGCGCAATTGGCGCCCGTCTCGACCCACCCGCCGCTCCCACCGTCCCCGTCCAGGCCCATCGCGCGCTTCACCGCGCGCCTCTGCCAGCGGCGAAATGTTGACCGCCCTCTGCACCGTCCCGTTCTCGCATTTGAACGCCGTCCGCCCGCCGACCCGTCCGGCAGTACGATGTTCGTCGCGTCCGCCGTCACGCCGATCCCGCCGATCCAGAGGAAGGCGAGCGTGCGGACGGTCGAGGACCCGTCCGCCCTCGCCCCCAGCACCTTGAACTTCGCGAAATCCGCATCCGCCGAGGTCAGCTTGCCGTCGCCGCCCGACCCGGCTGGCCTGTCGAAGACCGACCGCAGCGCCTCCATGTCGCCCTTCGCGGTCGGGTCCCATTCGGTGAACACGTACTGCCGCATCTCGGTGATCGCGCCCCTGCCGTCGGGGTCGAAGAAGAGGACGCCATTGCCCGCCGCCGCCCAGGCCGTGCGTTCCCTCAGGCCATCGCCCGAGCCGTCGAAGAACCGCGTCGAGCGCGACAACTCGGTGATCCGCACCCCGTCGCCGTCGCCGCCGATAAGGATCGGGAACCCCGCCCGCGCGGCGCGGGGCTCCGATCTGTTCCTCGCGCGGAAGCCGTTACCGCCATGCCGCGCCACCGCCCCGGCCATCGCCACCTCCCCGCCCCCTACCCCGGCCCCGCCGGCTCCCCGAACCGCTCCACCATCCGCGCCCGGATCTGGTCGCGCGACTGCCGGTACGCCGAAAGCTTCGCCTCGCGCGTCTCGCCGATGCCGGTGGGGTCGAGGATCGGCCAGTATTCCACCTCCAGATGCGCGAAGCGCGTCAGGTCCAGCGCCCGTCGCTGGCTCGCCGGCGACAGCGCCACGATCAGGTCGAACCCCGAAAGGTCGTCGCCCCATTCCTTCATCTCGTCGAAGTTGCGGCTGCGGTGGCGGGCCAGTTCCACCCCGATCTCCTTGCAGACGGCGATGGCGAAGCCGTCGATCTCCATGTCGTTCTTCACGCCCGCCGACTGCACATAGGCCGCCCGCCCGTAAAGCTTCTTCATCAGCCCCTCGGCCATCGGCGAGCGGACGGCGTTGTGATCGCAGCAGAAGAGCACCGAGGCGGGGATCGGCGCGGCCAAGGGTCAGCCCCAGTGCAGGACGCAGACGAGCGTGAAGAGCCGTCGCGCCGTGTCGATGTCGAGTTCGGCCTTGCCTTCCAGCCGCTCGATCAGGATGCGCGCGCCTTCGTTGTGGATGCCGCGGCGGGCCATGTCGATCGCCTCGATCTGGCTGGGCGGCAGGCGCTTCACCGCGTCGAAATAGCTCTCGCAGATCTGGAAATAGTCCTTCACCGCCTGCCGGAACGGCCCCAGAGACAGGTGGAAGGCCGCGACCCGGTGGCCCGCCTCGCTCTCGATGTCGAACACCAGCCGCCCTTCGCGGATCGAAAGCGAAAGCCGGAAAGGGCCCGGTGCCTCGGGCAGGCCGGGGCGCGGCGGCAGGGTGAAGCGGTTGTCCTCGAGCAGGTCGAAAATCGCCACCCGCCGCTCCTGCTCGATCTCGGGCGTAGGCGCGGGCAGGCCGCTGTCATCGATGCGGATTTCACAGATGCGGGTCATGGGGGCACGCCGGGGATCACCGGCGGAGTGATGCCCGAGCGGGCTGGGGGTGGCAAGGGCCGGACGGCGAAGACCCGCCCCGATACGCCTTGACGCCCCCCGGCACCTGCCATATTCCGGCCCCCGCGTCGGGCGACGAGCTGCAAGGTGCGGCAGCGGACTGTAACTCCGCCGGGGAGACCCAGGCCTGGTTCGATTCCAGGGTCGCCCACCATCTCCTCCCGGTCGGATAAGGGCCGGAAAGCGGATGCGCCGTGCCGCGGTTTCGCGATAGGATCGGGCCATGACGATTTCCCCCGCCAGGCCCTCCGATCTCGAACCCGCCCTTTCCTGCTTCACCGGCGCCTTCGCCGGCGAAGCCACGATGCGGCTCTTCTTCTCGCAGGCGCCGCAGGGTCGGGAAGCGGCGACGGCCGAGATGTTCCGGCTTCTGCTGTCCTCGCGCCTGGAAACCGGGGCGCCGGTACTTGTCTGGCGCGAGGCCGGCGCGGGCATCGGCGGGGTGGTCATGGGGTATCCCTGCGCCGCCCCCGAAATGCCGGCCCGGATAGCCGAGGGATGGACGGCGCTGGAGACCGGCGTGCCGCGCCTGACCGACCGCTTTTCGATCTACGACCAGGTAACCGCGCGGTTCGTGCCGGAACGGCCGCTGTGGTACCTCGGTGCGCTGGCCGTCGACCCTTCGCTTCAGGGGCGCGGGATCGGCCGGGCGCTTGTCGAAGCCTTCTGCGCGCTCGCGGATGCCGATCCCGGCTCGGACGGCACCCACCTCGAGACCGCCGAGCCGGACAACCTTCCGTTCTATGCCCGCTGCGGCTTCCGCGTTCTCGGCGGCGCGCCGGTTGACGGAACCACGATCTGGTGCCTCCTGCGCGACCGGCCGGGGCGGGGTCCGGGAGCGCGCCCGGAGGGCGATGCCCCGGGTCGCCCGGAGGCGCGCGGGTGAGCGGCGGGAAACGCGCGACGGGATCGGCGGCGCCCCCGGCAAGGCAAGCCTTCAACGTGTTCTGCATCGCGCAGGCCGGGCGCCTTGCCTTCGAAGCGGTCATCTTCGCCGCCTCGCTGCGCCGCGCCGATCCGGGCTTCGCAGGGCGGCTCCTGATCGGCGAGCCGGAACCCGGGCCGCTCTGGCCGGGCGACCCGCGCATCCCGGCGCCGCTGCGCGCGCTGCTGGAAAGCTTCGGGGCGGAGATCCTGCCCTTCGCCTCGCGCCATTTCGGCGCCCGCTACCCCCAGGGAAACAAGGTCGAGGGGCTCCTGGCGCTGCCTGACCAGCCCTTTGTGTTCTTCGACACCGATACGCTCTTCACCGGCCCGCTTTCGCAGGTGCCCTTCGACTTCTCCCGCCCCTCCGCCTCGATGCGCCGCGAGGGGACCTGGCCCGAAATCACCCTCTACGGCCCCGGCTATGGCGGGACCTGGGGCGCGCTCTACGACCGCTTCGGGCTCGACTTCGCGTCATCGCTCGACCTGACGCAGCCGGACGAACATTGGGAGCGGTACCTTTACTTCAACGCTGGCTGGTTCTTCCACGAAAGCCCCGCCGCTTTCGGGGCGCGCTTCCTCGACTGGGCCCGGTCGATCCGCGACGACCCGCGCGAGGCGCTGGCCTGCCAATCGCTCGACCCCTGGCTCGACCAGGTGACACTGCCTTTGGTCGTCCATTCCTTCGGCGGCGGGCGGCCGGGGCCGGACCTGGCGGGATTGGACGGCAACGTCAGCTGCCACTACCGGACCATCCCGCTGCTTTATGCCCGCGAAAGCGACGCGGCGGTGGCGGCGCTGGAAGAGGTGGCGGCGCCGCAGCCGGTGCGCAAGCTGCTGCGCGAGCATGAGCCGGTCAGGCGGCTTGTCTATCAGGGCAAGGGGCGGCAGGTCCGGGCGATGTTCGACCGGGCCGACCTGCCGAAGCGCGAGGCGGCGATCCGCAAGCGGATCAAGGCCGAGGGTCTGTGGCTGGTGTGACCGGAGGGACGGGTCGGGGTCGGCGCGCGCCGGGGGGCGTATTCCGTACGCGCGGGGCGGGTGGAATCGGGGGGCGACCGACGGCTTCGTTCGCGGCGGGCGAGGTGCCCGCGAACCGGTGCCAAGTCCTTGCGAACGCTGCGGTAACCATTTCTGACAGCGGCGTTCGTAGGGTGCCAGCAACCCCCCAGCACTATGCCAGCAATATGCCATACGATCGTATGGCTTTGGGTTAAGTTAGCGTTAGCGCGCATTGTATCCGACCTGAATCGCCTCCTCCTTCCCTCCCCCTGCGCAACCGAGGGCGGCGCCCGACCGCGGGGGCGCGCACCAACGGCGTTGGTCCGCGCTTTATGGCCCCTCCAACCCCAACGGTGTTCCCGCAGACTGACTTTGCGGTGGCGCCCGCCCGGGGGGCGGTCGGGCGCCGCCCGAGCCGCTTCGCGGCTGTTCCGGGCAAGGGGGGCGGGTGATGAGGGCGGAGCAGGAAGAATGCAGAACGCCACCCTTGACGCGCCGGCGCGCGGCGCCGGAGCCCGTGCGGAAGCACACCGCGCCCCGGATGGCCCGCCCGGAACGGCGACGGGCTTTTCGGGCGGGCACTCGGGAACCTGCCGCCTCACGCGATCGCCTCAGTGGGTCAGCACCGGCCAGAGCGAGGCCACCAGAAGCCCCGCCATCGTCCAGTTGAAGGCCCGCAGCCGTCCGGGGCTGGTCAGGACGCGCCGCATCTCTTGCCCGATCACCGCCCAGAGCGAAATGGTGGGCAGGTTCACCGCGCCGAAGACGGCCGCCACCAGAAGGATCGCGGCAAGGCTCTGGTCGGGCGCATAGGCGGTGATCGCGCCAAGCGCCATCGCCCAGGCCTTGGGGTTCACCCACTGGAACGCCGCCGCGCCCAGGAAGGTCATCGGCCGGGCGCCCGCCCTGCCCTCGCCCGGCGCGGCTGCGTTGCCGAATTTCCAGGCGAGCCAGAGCATGTAGGCGACGGCTGCGACCTTCAGCACGTCGTGCAGGACCGGGTAGAGGGTGAAGAGCCCCGCAAGCCCAAGCCCCACCAGCACCACCATCGCGGTGAAGCCGATCGCGATGCCGGCCATGTGCGGCACCGTGGCGCGGACCCCGAAGTTCGCCCCCGAGGTCATCAGCATCAGGTTGTTCGGCCCCGGAGTGACCGAGGTGACAAAGCAGAAGGTGACGAGCGGAAGGAGCGTGGACAGGGTGAGCATCATGGGGCGCAATACTGTGCCATCTCGGGCGGCATTTGGTTGCTTTCTGCGGCCCGTCGCGGCAATCTCCGCAACAAATGGCGCCTTCCGACCCAATCACCGAGAAGATATTGCGCGAGCTTTCCCGCGACGGACGGGTCAGCAACCTTGAACTTGCCGGGCGCGTGGGACTGTCTCCCTCGGCCTGCCTGCGGCGGGTGCAGGAACTGGAGCGGTCGGGCGTGATCGCAGGCTACCGCGCGGTGCTTGACCCGGGCAAGCGCGGCATCGGCTTCATCGCCTATATCGCGGTCGGGCTTTCGCTGCACACTAAGGCGGCGCAGGAGGGGTTCGAGCGCGCGCTGGCCCGGGTGGCGGAGGTGCGCGAATGCCACAACGTCACCGGCACGGTGGAGTACCTGCTGCGGGTCGAGGTCGCGGACCTGGCGGCCTACAAGCGCTTCCATACCGATGTGCTGGGCACCCTGCCCCAGGTCGCGTCGCTGACGACCTATGTGGTACTCGGCTCGCCGAAGGACGACCGCGCCTGACGGGGGGAGGCGCGGGGGGTCCGCTTCCCCCTCCGTTGCATTCCCGGCGAGGCCCCCCACCCCCTCCCGTGCCGGGGAGAGGGGGAGGCTATCCGGGGAAGGGCGGTGCCGGGGCGGAAGGCACTTGAATCCGGGCGGCAAGGTGCCAACCTCGGGCGCGGACCCCGACGAGGACGCGCCCGCGATGACGAAACCCGACCGCTGCATCTTGGCCCTGACGGCGCTCGCGGCCGCCATCGCGGCTGTTTTCCTTGCGGCGCTGACGGTCGCCTGGCCCGGCAGGTTTCCGGCCGCATCGCCGCTCGCCGGTCCCGCCGCCGCGCAGGGGGTCGACCAGGGGGCCGACCAGGGGGACGAAAGGGGGACCGACCAGGGGACAGAACCTCAGGCCGGGGGCCAGGTGCCGGGCTCGGCGGCCGAGATGACGCTGAGCTTCGCCGCTGTGGTCAAGCGCGCGGCCCCGGCGGTGGTGAACATCTATGCCACGCAGGTGGTGCCGCAGTCGGTCAGCCCCTTCGCCGACGACCCCTTCTTCTCGCAGTTCTTCGGCGACGCGGTGGTGCCGCGCCGGCAGAACTCGCTGGGCTCGGGCGTGATCCTGCGGGGCGACGGGATCGTGGTGTCGAACTACCATGTGGTGGGCGAGGCGTCGGAGATCCGGGTCGTCCTGTCGGACCGGCGCGAATTCGAAGGCCGGGTGATCCTGTCCGACGCGAGGGCGGACCTGGCGGTGATCCGGCTGGCGGGCGCCTCGGGCCTGCCCGCGCTTGGGCTTGCCGACAGCGACAGGGCCGAAGTGGGCGATCTCGTGCTGGCCATCGGCAACCCCTTCGGGGTCGGGCAGACGGTGACGAGCGGCATCGTCTCGGGTCTGGCGCGGTCGGGGATCGGGCCGGGCGCGGGGCCGGGTATCGGGCGGACGGGGGGGTACTTCATCCAGACCGACGCGGCGATCAATCCCGGCAATTCGGGCGGCGCGCTGGTGGATATGGACGGGCGGCTTCTGGGCATCAACACCTCGATCCTGACCCGCTCGGGCGGCTCGCAGGGGGTGGGCTTCGCGATTCCGTCGAACCTCGTGCGGCAAAATGTCGAACAGGCCGAGGCGGGGGCGACGGCTCTGGTGCGGCCCTGGCCGGGGATCGAGACGCAAGCGGTCGATGCCGGGATGGCCGAGGCTTTGGGGATGGCGGCGCCGCGCGGCGTGATGATCCTGCGGGCGCACCCGGACAGCCCGTTCCTGGCGGCGGGACTGGGCGAGGGCGACGTGATCCTGAGCCTTGGCGGGTTCGCGGTCGATGCGCCAGGCGAGCTCGACTTCCGGCTGGCCACGCTCGGGGTCGGCGGGACCGCCCGGGCGGAGTACTGGCGCGACGGGGTGGTGAAGGTGGCCGATGTGGCGCTGTCGGCCGCGCCGGGGGGCGATGTGCGCGAGGTCGCGGTGGGCGAGGGCACGGGGTTCGAGGGGCTGTCGGTCGCGCCCCTGACCCCGGCGCTGGCCGAACGGCTGGGCCTGCCGCTTTCGGCGGAGGGCGTGGTCGTCACCTCGGTCGGGGGGAGGGCGGCGCAGTCGCAGCTGCAACCGGGCGATGTCGTGACGCGGGTGAACGGGACGGTGATCGGGACGCCGGAGGAGCTCGACCGGGCCCTGCGCGCGGGCGGGCGGCGCTGGCAGATCGAGTTCGACCGGGGCGGGCAGCACGCGACGATCCGGCTGAGGGGCTGACCCGGCGCGGGGCGGCGGAGGATGCGGCTTGGCAAGCGGCATCCGGACGGGCGTTCGAAGGCCCGTCCGCGGCGGGTGGCCCGCCTTGCGGCCCTGTGCTGCGGGCGCCGAAATGAACCCCGGCTTCCCGTTGCCGGGGCGCGCCCCTTCCCCTAACGTCGCGCCGGTGCACGACACCCAAGGGGGACTTCATGACCAGACAACTCGCCTTCGACACGCTGCAGGTTCACGCGGGCAACAAGGGCGACCCGGCGACGGGCGCGCGCCAGGTGCCGATCTACCAGACCACCGCGTTCCTGTTCAAGAACGCCGAGCATGCGGCTCGGCTCTTCAACCTGCAGGAAATCGGCTACATCTATTCGCGCCTGACCAACCCGACCGTCAGCGCGCTGGCCGAGCGGATCACCGCGCTGGAAGGCGGCGCGGGCGGCATCTGCTGTTCGTCCGGCCATGCCGCGCAGATCATGGCCTTGTTCCCGCTGATGGGCCCGGGCAAGAACCTTGTCGCCTCGACCAAGCTTTACGGCGGCACGGTCACGCAGTTCGGCCAGACGATCAAGCGCTTCGGCTGGTCCTGCAGGTTCGTCGATTTCGAGGACAAGCGGGCGCTGAAGAAGGCCATCGACAAGAATACCCGCGCCGTCTTCTGCGAGTCGATCGCCAACCCCGGCGGCTACATCACCGACCTGCCCGCCGTCGCCGCTATCGCCAACGCGGCCGGCGTGCCGCTGATCGTCGACAACACCTCGGCCACGCCCTACCTCTGCCGGCCGTTCGAACACGGCGCGACCATCGTTGTGCATTCCACCACCAAGTACCTGACCGGCAACGGTACGGTGACGGGGGGCGCGGTGATCGACTCAGGGAAATTCGACTGGTCGGCATCCGACAAGTTCCCCTCGCTCAGCCAGCCCGAGCCCGCCTATCACGGGCTGACCTTCCACCCGACGCTGGGGGGCATGGCCTATACGTTCCACTCCATCGCCGTGGGCCTGCGCGATCTCGGCATGACGATGAACCCGCAGGGCGCGCATTACACGCTGATGGGGATCGAGACTTTGTCCTTGCGGATGGACCGGCATGTGGCCAACGCGAAGAAGGTGGCGGCGTGGCTGGAGAAGGATCCGCGCGTCGAGTCCGTGACCTATGCCGGGCTGCCGTCGTCGCCCATGTTCAAGCGGGCGAAGAAGCTGACGCCGAAGGGTGCCGGCGCGATCTTCACGGTGGGGCTGAAGGGCGGCTACGACGCCTGCGTGAAGCTGGTCGATTCGCTGGAACTGTTCAGCCATGTGGCGAACCTCGGCGATGCGCGGTCTCTGGTCATCCATTCGGCCTCGACCACGCATCGGCAGCTCTCCGACGAGCAGCGCGTGGCGGCGGGGGCGGCGCCGAACGTGGTCAGGCTCTCGATCGGGATCGAGGATGCCGACGACCTGATCGCGGACCTGGATCAGGCGCTGGCGAAGGCGGCGGGCTGAACGCCGGGCAGGACCGACCTGGGGGGGGCGGGGCGACCGGACGCGTCACTCCGCTCCCGCCACAGGAACGGGGCGCAACCGCCAGTCAGCGCGGCAAGGGGCGGGCGGCGGGCGCGTCAGTCCAGCCCCGCTGACCTGAGGTCGGCGAGGTAGGGCTCCATCTGGCTGGCAATCATGAAGGGGTGGCGCCCCCCCGGGAACAGCCGGAGGTCCTCGGCCGTCCAGTCGGGAAACCGCCGGCGATACTCGGCGATTTCCCTTTTCGCATCATCCGGGCGTCCGGCGCGAAGCAGGGCGACGGCCTTGCAGGGGAAGCAGTGGAAGTCGAGCGTGTCCCAGATGCGAACGGCTTCGTCGGCACGCCCGTCCATGAGAAGCGCCCAGGCAAGATTGCCGCGGTACCAGTCCGGCACCGTTGCCTCGTTCGTCACGGCGAACCCCGCCCAGGCGACGGCGCGTCCGGTATCGCCCGCGTTCGCCAGGACCCAGGACAGGTCGGCGTTCGACAAGGGGTCGTAGGGGACGAGCGCATGGGCCGCCAGCGCTTCGCGCAAGGCTCCGTCGTAGTCTCCGGCGGCGGGGATCAGGGTCAGGGCCTTCATGTAGTGCAGAAGCCACTCCTCGATCGGCGACCGGTCGGGCAGCGTCTCGGCCTCGGCGATCAGACGTACGGCCTCCTGCAGGTCCTGCCAGGGATCAGCGCTGGGGCCGTCGATCGCACGGTTGTTGTGGAGCGCCGCCAGTTCCAGCCTCAGAAGCGCCGAGTCCGGATACTTCGCCAGTCCTTCCGACCAGATCTGCCAAGCCTTGTACTTCGACGCGTCATCCCATTTCAGGAATTCGCCGGCGCCGCGCAGGTGATAGTCGTACTCCCCCGGCGAGGGCGCCGAGGCACCCCAGGCCCTGGCGACTTCCCCCGCCGCGACCTGGCCGCGAGTTCCGGCGAGCGTGCCATAGACCCGCGCGGCGATTGCCTCCTGCATCACCACGAGGTCAGTGCCGTCCTCCTCGCGGCGGTCCGACCAGAGGTTGCGGCCATCCGCGCCGTCCACAAGCTGGGCCGAGATGGTGAACCGGTCGCCGGTCCGGCGCAGGCTGCCTTCCAGCACGTAGTCGGCGGGAAGCGTCCGGGCGACGTTGACCGCGCTTTCCCCGGGCGGAATGGCGAAGGTCGTGGACTTTGACATCACCCGCAGCAAAGGCGAGGTCGAGAGCAAGGTGATGATGTCGTCGGCGATCCCGGGGCCGAGGTAGTCCTGCGCGGGATCACCGCTCATGTTCGCGAAGGGGCGGACGGCGAGCGTCGGGGGGCCGGGGGGAGGGGCGCCACCGGACCCAAAGATGAGGATGGCCGTGACAGCCGCCGCGACGAGCCCGGCGGCGCCCAGGATGGCCGCAGCGAGGATGGCTCTGGCCCGGCCCCGGGTCGCCGGACCCGCCCGGCGCAGCGGCAGGGCGCGGGGGCCATCGCGGCTGACACGGAACACCCGGACCGGTTCGGCGATGTTCTTGATCTGCCGCATGCCCATCGACTCGAAGCCGAAGGCGAGCTTCCTTTCCACCTCGCGCGCCACCTTGTCGGAAACGCAGATGCCGCCGGGTTCGGCCATCGGCTCGAGCCGCGCGGCAAGGTTGACGCCCTCGCCGAAAAGATCGTCGCCCTCGACGATCACCTCGCCTAGGTTGATCCCAATGCGCGCCGCGATCGCCCGGTCCGGCGCGACACCGGCATTGCGCTGAGCCAGCGCGTCCTGGATCGAGACGGCGCATTCGACCGCCTGCACGGCGCTGCCGAATTCCGCGAGGAACCCGTCGCCGGTGAACTTAAAGACGCGCCCGCCGTGGCGCAGGACCTCGGGTTCGAATACTTCGGTGCGGCGGGATGACAGAAGGCGGAAGGTGCCTTCCTCGTCATGCTCCATCTTCGCCGAGTAACCGACGACATCGGCGACGAGAATGGCGGCGAGCCTGCGTTCCATTTTGTACCGGCAACCATGCGGTGCGGGCAGAGATCGCCCGCCCGCGCCGCCAAGCTATCCCGACCCGGCCACCCTGCGCAAATGGCACGCCGATTCCGGGGGGACTCGCCCTATTCCGCCAGCCCCCAGACGATGGTGACGCTCGCCATCATCTTCACCTCGCCCGCCGCCACCGGCACCGGGGCCGATTTGGCGTAGCTCGCCTCGGCCATCGCCATCGGCATCGGCGGCTGATAGCCCGACTGCTCGGCGATGCTGACGATGCGGCCCAGCCCCACTCCGGCGGCGGCCGCGTAAAGCTCGGCCTTGCGCCGCGCATCGGCCACCGCGTCCTTGCGCGCGGCGTCGAGCGCGGGGACCGGGTCCTGCAGGCCGAAGCTGACGCCGTTCAGGGTGTTGGCGCCGTCGGTCACCACCGCGTCGAGAAGCGCGCCGAGGCCGCCGAGGTCGCGCACCCGGACGGTCACGCCGTTCGAGGCGAGAAAGCCGGTGATCTCGGCCGAGCCGTCGGCCTTGGTGCGGTTGTAGTCATAGCGCGGCCCGAGGTTCAGGCCAGTGGTCTGGATGTCGCGGTCCTCGATGCCTGCGGCCTTCAGCCGGTCGAGCGCGGCCTGCATCGCGGCGGTATTGGCGTCGAGCGCCGCCTTCGCGGTGTCGGCCTCGGAAGTCACGCCGATCTGCACCGTCGCCATGTCGGGCGCGACGGCGGCGCTGCCTTCGCCGGTGACGGTGAGGGTGGGGGCGATTTCGGCCGCGAGCGCGGGAAGCGCTGCGGCGAAGAAAAGGGCGGCGAGGGCGGCGGGAACGCGCATGGGGAACCTCCGTGAATGCTGCTGTCCGGTCTCGCCAGCTTTGACGGGGGCCGCAAGCCGATCCTTGGGCAGGCGTCTTTCCATGCGCGATTTTCTGCTTTAGGAGGGCACGCGCCCCGTTGCCGGTTCCGACTGGCACGGCGGTCGTGCTAGATGCCCGGAATGAAACCAGCTTTCGCACTCAGCCTGTCGCAGGACGGGATCGCGCTTTACCACCGGACCGGCGCCGGCTGGATGCGTGTGGGCGAAGTCTTTCCCGAGGCGCCGGGGCTGGGCGACGCCATGGGGTACCTGCGTCGGACCATGCTCGGGCTCGCGCCGCAGGGGTTCCAGACCAAGATCGTGCTGCCCGAAGCGCAGATGCTTTATCAGGACATCCATGCCCCGGGGCCCGACCGGGCGAGCCGGCGGGCGCAGATCGCCCGCGCGCTCGAGGGCAGGACCCCCTATGCGGTGAACGATCTTGTCTTCGACTGGTCGGGCGAGGGGCCGGTGGTCCGGGTGGCGGTGGTGGCACGGGTGACCCTGAACGAGGCCGAGGCCTTCGCCGAGGACCACCGCTTCCACCCGGTTTCGTTCGTCGCCTCGCCCGCCGACGGGAAGTTCGGGGGCGAGCCGTTCTTCGGCACGACGGGGCGGATGGTCGCGCATCTGCCGGCCGGCGAACGCCTGGAGCGAGACAGCGAGCCGGTGCGCCCGGCGACGCGGAATCTCGGGCCGGCGCAGGCGACGGTGCCGGACGAATTGCCCGAGGCCGGCCAGGGTGGGACCGGCGCGGACGAAGACGACGAGGACGGCGCGCCCTTCATCGAGGTCGGCGAGGAAGCCGAGACGGATGTGGGGGCAGCCCACTGGGTGTCCGGCGGGGCTTCCGACGGGCCGGAGGATCCTGCCGATGCCGCCCCGCCGGCGGAAATGGCACCGGCTTCCGAAGCATCCGGGGCGGAACTGCCCGCAGCGGCGCCCGGCGCCGAAACCCGCTTGGATGGTCCTCCGGACGGGCCGGGCGGAGAGGTCGGCCCGGTTCCGGCGCCCGCGCCGGCTACGGCGGGGATCGGGCCGATGCCCGACGTCGCGCCGTCCCGCAGCGCGGAACAGCCGCGGCTCCGGATACCCGAGGCACCGCCCGAAGAACCCCCGGAGGCGCCGCGCGAACCTGACGGGGTCGCGGCCGCGATCGTTTCCGGTGGCGTTCCCGACGGCGGGACCGGAGCGGACGCGGCGGACGAGACCCAGTGGGATGCGGTCGAGGTGGCGAGGGAAGACCCTGCGCCGGTCCCTGCGGTGCCGGCCGGGTCCTACGAACCGCCTGCCGTGGCAATGGCCCTTCCGGCGAGCGAGGAAGCGGCCGTCCCTGAACAGTCCGGCGGCGCGGCTTCGCTGGCGTCCAAAGGCGATGCGGAAGCTGCCCAGGTCGCCACCGGGGCCGACCGTGCCCCGGACATGGAAATGGTCGGCGGGAAGGCGGACGGCCTGCATGCCACGGGCTCCGGCGCGGAATCGCCCGGCGCGCCGGTCGCGGGGCTTCCCGCCTTCGCCTCGACCCGGCCCGCCGTCCCGCTCGCCGGTCCCGCGACCGGCCCGGCGCCGTTCCGGGCGGTGACCTTCACCTCGCGCCGGAAGAACGGCGGGCCGCAGCACGGCGGGCCGCAGCACGGCGGGCCGGTGGCCGATCCCCCGCCGATGCCCTCCCCGGGGGCCGGGCCGCCGGCGACACCCCATGCGCCCCCGCGCCCGGCCGCCGGGCGGCCCGACCTGCCGCCCGACCAGCCGCCCGACCAGCCGCCCGACCAGCCGGCCGA
>JBJXFU010000180.1:0-5855 GCA_046155885.1 Paracoccaceae bacterium | reverse complement strand
CGCGCCGGCACCCTGCTGCGGTGCGGCCGGCGCGCCCGGCTGCGGGCGGATCTCGATCTGCGCGCGGCGCCGCAGATCGCCCTGCAATTGCCGCGACGCCAGCTCGACCCGGTCGCGGATGATCGCCGCCCGCGCCTGATCGTTCGATACTTCCGCGAGATTGCGCTGCTCGCGCGCGCAGACCATCAGCACCAGCACGCCATCGGCCGCGAGCACCGGCTGGCTCGCCCGCCCGATCGGCAGGCTTCCCAGCAGCTGGCGGAGCGGCGGCGGGTTCACGGCCTCGAGCCGCACCTCGCCCGGATCGGCCGGCCGCGGGCCGCCGCGGGCTGCCGCCTCCATCGCCTCGCAGCCGCGCATCGAATTCTGCATGCCCTGCGCGCGTTCGAATTGCTGGCGCTGCTGCGGCGACGGGTTGTTGGGATCGAAGGCCCCCTGGAAGGGCAGGAACACCTGGCGGACCGAGAGCACCGTCGCGACATCGCGCCCGCTGACGCGCCGTTCGCGGAGCGTGATGATGGTCCATCCACCCGGCACGCGGATCGGTGCGCTGACGGCGCCAACCGGCATGGCGGTCGCGATGCGCGCGACCTCCGGGTCCAGCTGCTCGGCGCGGAGCCAGCCGCGGTCGCCGCCCTGCATCGCGGTCTGCGCCTGGCTGAACTGCGTCGCCACGCTGGCGAAGGAGACGCCGCTGCGCAGCCGCCCGATCACGTCATCGACGAAGCGCCGCGTCTCGGCTTCCTGCGCGGGATCGTTGATCGGGATGAAGATCTCGCCGATCGCGAATTCCGGCTGGCCCACGCGGGCGCGGGAGTTCGCGACATACTCGCGGATTTCCGATTCGGAGGGATCGGCATTGGGCCCGAGCGCCTGGCGCAGCAGCCGTCCCCAGCCGATCTGCACCCGCACCTGGTCGTAGAGCACGCGGACCTCGATCCCCTGGCGCCGCAGATTGGCGGCGAGGCCGCCGCGCGGCAGGCCGTTGCGCTGCTCGATCTCGGCGACGGTCTCGGCCACGTCCTGGTCGGAGACCGGGATGCGCCGCCGCGCCACTTCCTGGAGGCGGAGGCGTTCCTCGATCAGCAGGCGGAGGATCGGGTCATCGCCGCTGCGGCTGCTGTTGGCCGCGGCCCCGCCGCCGCCGGTGAAGGCGAGCAGGCGTCGGCGGCTTTCGACATCGGCGCGGCTGATCGCCTCGCCATTCACCACGGCGACGATGCGGTTGACATTGGCCGAGGAGGCGGCCGGCGCCGGCGCCGGCGCGCGGGGCTGCGCCGCGGCGGGAAGGGCGGCGAGCAGCAGGGCGGGCAGGAGAAGGCGGGCGGGCATCGGCATGGGGCGGAACACCTAAACCGGCCTTGATGGCAGGGATAGGGCGTGGTGGTGCAGCGCGGCATGAGTAAGGCTGCCTTACCATCTTACTATCTTACTGTTGGGAATTGCGGATTCGGACAAAAGCGTCGGGCGGGGAGGGCGGTGCGGCGGGCCTTTCCGGCCGGGCGGGGCGGGCTGGGCCGGGCGATGGCGCGACCCAGGGTTGTGGACCCGGCCACCTTGCCGGGCGTTCGGACATAATGACCGCGCGGGACGGGTGGCTGGTCCCCGGGGCGGTTTTTTCCGCGCGCTCGGGCGCCTGGCGGAGGGATGGAGGGCGGATTCAGCGGTTCAAAGAGCAAGGGGAACATTAGCGGAACACGTCCGGAATTTCAATGAATCATGCTGCCTCACTGCCGTCGTCGGTCGGTCCTGACGCACCCCGATCCAGGGCTGCCAGCAATGCCTGCCCGGCGTCGAAGGCGCGGCGGTCCGCCTCGCGCAACAGCTCCACGAACTTCACCGACCCGGGCGACGGGCTGAGCCCGCGGACCCTGACGATACCGAAATTCGTGCTCACCCACGCGGCCCGCCAGGGCAGGACCGCGATCTCCCCGGCGCGAAGGGCCGAGGAAACGATCGGGGTCGTCATCGCGGCCACGGCGTCGGATTCCAGGACGATCCGCAGCGCGACGGCCGGGCTTTCGTGGATGACGGCGGGGAAGGCCGGATGCGCCCGGCCCTTCTCGTTCGCCGCCTCGCGCGCCTTGGCGAAGGGTCCGAGAACGCGAATTGGCATCTTGCGCAGGAAGATGAAGGGGAAGCGAAGGATGTCCGCAAGGGCGAGATTCTCCTGATGTAGCAGCGGATGTCCGGCGCGGACGACGAAGAAGCCGGGATGGCGTTGCATCGGCTCGACGACGAGATCGGGCGCCTCGCCGACCTCGGCCAGCTCCAGGATGCCGAGCTCGACCTCCCGCTCGCGTACCGCTGTCAGCGTATCCGCCCAGTTCATCGTCAGCAGCCGTACCCGCAGACTCGGTTGCGCCGACAGCATCCCCGCCACGGCTGAGATTGCGACGGTCTCGACCGCGTAGCCGCCGGCTCCGACGCGCAGCTCGGCCCGGTGCTGGCCGCGCACCTCGACCAGCCGCCGTTCGAGGGTACCCATGCGCGAAAGGATCGCCTCGGCATCGGTGAGCAGTGCACGGCAGAGATCCGTCGGCTCGGCGCCGCGATGCGCGCGGTCGAACAGCGCGCCGCCGACGCGGTGCTCGAGATCCGCCAGTCGTCGCGTCAGCACCGGCTGCCCGATGCCGAGCACCCGGGCGCCCCTGGCGAGGTTCCCGTGCTGGACGATCGCCTGCACGAGTCTGAGATCGCGGATTTCCAGCATGTTCCATTAGCAAGACAAATTTGCCGAATTGGCAATATCGCCGACCGCCTTTTGCGGCAACGATGCAGTGCGAGGCGCGGAGCGGCCCTTGATGGTCCGCTGGGGAGGCGAAGATCGGAATGCTGGATGTCGGGGACGCGAATCCGCCCGACCCCCTGCTGGTGGGCATGCGGCCCATTCCGGGCGGCTGCTTTCTCATGGGCTCGGACCTTCACTATGTCGAGGAACGGCCGGCCCACCGCGTCCGCGTCGGCTCCTTCTGGATGGATGAGACCACCGTGACGAACGCGCAGTTCGCGCGCTTCGTCGGCGCCACCGGCTACGTGACCGTGGCCGAGCGGCCGCTTGATCCCACGATGTACCCGGGCGCGCCCAAGGAAAACCTGCAACCCGGTGCGTTGGTCTTCCAGATGACCGAAGGCCCGGTGGACACCTCCGACTATCGTAACTGGTGGCGATGGACACCCGGGGCGTCCTGGCGCCATCCCGAAGGACCCGGCAGCACCATTGCCGGGCGCGAGGACCATCCGGTCGTGCAGGTCGCCTTCGAGGATGCCAATGCCTTCGCCCGCTGGGCCGGCAAGGAGCTTCCCAGCGAGGCGGAGTGGGAGTTTGCCGCGCGCGGGGGCCTCGACGGCAAGGAGTTCATCTGGGGCGACGAGTTGGCGCCCGACGGCGTACACCAGGCGAACACCTGGCAGGGCCCTTTCCCCTGGCGGAATTTTTCCGCCGATGGCTTCGAGGGTACCGCGCCCGTCGGCTCCTACCCCGCCAATGGCTACGGGCTCTACGACATGGCCGGCAATGTCTGGCAGTGGACCACCGACTGGTTCGCGCGCGGGCATGAGGCCGATCCCGCCAAGCCCTGCTGCATGCCAAGCGATCCGCGCGGCCCGTCCATCGAGGGCTCCTTCGATCCCGCCCAGCCCGCCTTCCGCATCCCGCGCAAGGTGGTGAAGGGAGGGTCCTTCCTCTGCGCGCCGTCCTACTGCCGGCGCTACCGCCCCGCGGCGCGCCACGCGCAGATGGTGGACAGCGGCATGAGCCATATCGGCTTCCGCTGCATCCGCCGCGACATCCCGACAACCCGAGGAGACGACGAGATATGAGCAATCCACGTTCACGCCGCGCCATGCTGCTCGGCGGCAGCGCGACGGTCGCCGCGACGGCAATCGGCGGCACGCAGATCGCGCAGGCCCAGCAGCGCCCGGCGGCGCCGGCACAGGCACCGGCCGCACCCGCCCCGGCGGCGGCGCAGGGCCGGCCCAACATCCTCGTCATCTTCGGCGACGACGTGGGCTGGGCAAACATCTCCGCCTACAACATGGGCATGATGGGCTACCGCACGCCCAACATCGACCGCATCGCCCGCGAAGGCGCGATGTTCACCGACCACTATTCGGAGAATTCCTGCACCGCGGGCCGCTCCGCCTTCATCACCGGCCAGAGTCCGATCCGGACCGGCCTGTCCAAGGTCGGCCTGCCGGGCGCGGCGGAGGGCATGCGTCCCGAGGATCCGACCATTGCGGGTCTGCTCCGGCCGTTGGGCTACGCAACCGGCCAGTTCGGCAAGAACCACCTGGGCGACCGCGACGAGCATCTGCCGACGATGCATGGCTTCGACGAGTTCTTCGGCTCGCTCTACCACCTCAACGCCGAGGACGAGCCCGAGAATGCCGACTATCCGCGCGATCCGGAATTCCGCCGGCAATTCGGACCGCGCGGCGTGCTGAAGACCTGGGCCAACCCGGACGGCACCCAGCGGATCGAGAACACCGGCCCGCTGACCATGCGCCGCATGGAGACGATCGACGAGGAATTCCTCGCCGGCGCGCTCGACTTCATCGACCGTCAGCACCGCGCCAACCGGCCCTTCTTCACCTGGGTCAACTCGACGCGGATGCATATCTGGACCCGGCTCAAGGAAGCCAGCCGCGGCGTGACCGGCCTCGGTGTCTATGCCGACGGCATGGTCGAGCATGACGGCCATGTCGGGCAGTTGCTCAAGAAGCTCGACGATCTCGGCATCACGCAGAACACGATCGTCATCTACAGCACCGACAACGGCGCCGAGGTGATGTCCTGGCCCGATGGCGGCAACACGCCCTTCCGGGGTGAGAAGGCGACGGCCTGGGAGGGTGGCTTCCGCACCCCCTGCGCCATCCGCTGGCCCGGGCGCATCCAGCCTGGGCAGGTGCTCAACGACATCGTCTCCCTCCAGGACTGGCTGCCGACCTTGCTCGCCGCGGCCGGGGAGCCGGAGATCAAGCAGAAGTTGCTCACGGGTCACCAGGCGGGATCGCGCACCTACCGCGTGCATCTCGATGGCTACAACCAGTTGCCGCTCTTGACCGGTAGCGGGCCGTCGGCGCGCCGGGAGATGTTCTACTTCACCGATGACGGGGACTTGGCCGCGCTACGCTTCAACAACTGGAAGGTCCACTTCATGATCCAGGAGAACAACGGTCTGCGGGTCTGGGAACGGGGATTCACGCCGCTGCGCCTGCCCCTGCTGTTCAACCTGCGCAGCGACCCGTACGAACGGGCCGACGAGAGCTTCGATCACGGGCGGTGGCGGGTCGAACGCGCCTTCGCCCTGGTGCCAGCCCAGGCCTTTGTCGGCCGCTTCCTGGCGACCTTCCGCGACTTCCCGCCGCGCCAGGCACCGGGAAGTTTCAGCCTGGGTGACGCGATGACACGCCTGCGACAGGGGGCCGCGGGACGCTGATCGGCATCGATGCCCATCGCCATCACCCTCCTCGGTGGTGATGGGCCGACCCGCCGGCGGGCACCCCCCGTGCCCGCCGGCACCTTGCGAGGGCGATGACGATGATGAAGCTCCGGCGTGCCGTCATCGAAGGCGCCACCCTCGTTCTGCCGCTTGGCGCGATCGTGCTGCTGGTGCTCGGCATCGTGCACAAATTGCAGGAGGCGGCCGCGCCGCTTGCCGGCCGCGCCGTGCATCCCGCCGTCGGCGCGGTCGTGCTGCTCGTGCTGTTGTGCCTGCTCGTCGGGTTGCTCGTGCGCTCCGCGCCGGGCTTCCGGGCGCGGCGCCTCCTCGAAGCAACGCTCCTTGAGAAGGTCCCGGGCTTTCGCCTCGTGAAGGCGTTCGCGGCGGAGGGACCGCTCCTCGCGCATCAGG
>JBJXFU010000178.1:0-4286 GCA_046155885.1 Paracoccaceae bacterium | reverse complement strand
ACCATCCGCCCCGCCAGCGGCTGCTCGTCGTCAGGCGCACCCTTGGGGCGGCCGTTTCGCGCGGATTTCATCGCGGCGGCTTTGTCGATCATGCCCCGCAGGTCGGCGGGGTCGGTGACGTGGATGTCGAGGAAATGGGTCATGCGTCGCTCTTGTCGCGGGGGTCCGGGCAAGGTCCCGGCCGTCCGGCGTTCCTTTGGGGTCGGTCGCGGCCCGGTCAGACGGGGGCGTTGATCTCGATGATGTTGTGATCGGGGTCGCGGATGTAGATCTGGCCGTAACCAACGGCGCTCTGTCGCTTGACGAGCATCTCGGTCTCGGTGTCGGCGCCCGTCCCCTCGCGGAACCCCGCGCGCCGCAGGCCGTCGAGCGCCGCGTCGAAATCCGGCACGCGGATCGCGAAATGGGTGTCGCTGGCGTCGATGGCGGGGTCAGACCTGAGGGTTCCGGGGCCATAGAGGATCAGGTGCAGCTCCGCCTCGCCCGCGCGGACCCAGGCGCCCGGGACGGAGAGGTTGGGCCGGGACATCTTCGTGAACCCGAGCCGGTCCACGTAGAAGGCCAGCGCGCGGTCAAGATCGCGCGTGATGAACGACACGTGGTGCAGCTTGCCTTGCATGGGCGCCTCCTCGGGCGTGAGAGCAATCAGGCAGTCGGGACGGGCGTCACGGCGGCCGCGGCGCGGTCGAGGCGGGCGACGGCCTCGGCGATCTCGTCGTCGGTGATGGTGAGCGGCGGCAGGATGCGCAGGACGTTGTCGGCGGCGGGCACCGCGAGGACGGCTTGTGCGTATCCCGCCTTGACCACATCGGCCGGGGGGACCTTGCACTTGAGGCCCAGCATCAGCCCCTGCCCGCGCACCGCCTCGAAAACCCCCGGATGCGCCGCCACCAGCCCTTCCAGCTTCTGCCGGAAAAGCCCCGCCTTGCGGCTCACCCCGGCCAGGAACGCGTCGTCGGCGATGATCTCCATCACCCGCGCGCCCACCGCGCAGGCCAAGGGGTTGCCGCCATAGGTGGACCCGTGGCTGCCCGCCGTCATGCCCGAGGCGGCCCTTTCCGTGGCAAGGACGGCGCCAAGGGGGAAGCCCCCGCCGATGCCCTTGGCCACCATCATGATGTCGGGGGTCACGCCCGCCCATTCGTGGGCGAAAAGCTTGCCGGTGCGGCCCATGCCGCATTGCACCTCGTCCAGGATCATCAGCGCGCCGGTTTCGTCGCAAAGATCGCGCAGGCCCTTCAGGCAGGCGTCGGGCAAGGCGCGGATGCCGCCTTCGCCCTGGATCGGCTCGACCATCACCGCCGCGGTGCGGGCGGTGACGGCGGCGCGGAGTGCGTCGTGGTCGCCCCAGGGAAGATGCGTGAAGCCCGGCATCAGCGGCCCGAACCCCTTGACCATCTTCTCCGACCCCGCCGCCGCGATGGCCCCGGTGGACCGGCCGTGGAAGGCGCCGTCGAAGGCCACGATCTCTACCCGTTCCGGCGCGCCCGCCTCGTACCAGAACTTCCGCGCCATCTTGATCGCGAGTTCGGCCGCCTCGGTCCCCGAATTGGTGATGAAGGCGGTATCGGCGAAGGTATGGGCGACCAAGAGGTCGGCCAGCCGCTCCTGTTCGGGGATGCGGTAGAGGTTCGAGACATGCCAGAGCCGCCCCGCCTGTTCGGTCAGCGTCCTGACCAGTTCGGGATGCGCGTGGCCGAGCGCGTTGACCGCGATCCCGGCGCCGAGGTCGAGGTATCGCGTCCCGTCGGCCTCGGTCAGCCAGCTTCCCTCGCCGCTCACGAAGGTGAGCGGCGCGCGGGTGTAGGTGGGCAGGACGGAGGGGATCATCGGACGGCTCCGGAGGGGCGAAGGCCTATGGGTGCCAAAGGCCGGGGGTTTCGTCAACTTGGGAAGGGGCGGCCGCTGCGGCGGCCAAAGGATCGCGGTCGCGCTCAGGCGCGGCGTCGCTCAAGGCGCCGGGCGGTTCGGAAGGATGCGATCCGGTCGGTCATGGCCCAGCCATATCGGCGCACCGGGCGCCTGTAAAGCGGCTTTGCCCCGGCGGTCCGGACCGGCATAGTGCGGGCATGGCCCTGACGCTCTTCGGTTACCGCTACAGCGTCTACACCCGCGCGGTGCGGCTGGTCCTGGCCGAAAAGCGCCTGCGCGCCACGCTGGTCGAGGTCGATCCCTTCGCCGCGCCGCTGCCCGACGGCTATCTGGACCTGCACCCCTTCGGCCGGGTTCCCGTGCTGGAACACGGGCCGTTCCGGCTTTACGAGACCGCCGCTATCTGCCGCTACCTGGACGAGGCGCTGCCGGGCCCGCCCCTGCAGCCCGAAGACGCGCGCGACCGGGCGCGGATGGCCCAGGTGGTGGCCATCGCGGATGCCTATGTCTACCGCCCGCTGGTCCGCCAGGTCTATGCCCATGCCGTCTTCCGCCCGGCCGAGGGTCTGGCGAGCGATCCCGCCGTCATCGCAGAAGGGCTCGCCGCCGCGCCGCGCGCGCTGGCCGCGCTCGACCGGATCGCGGACGAAGGCCGGGTGCTGACCGGCGCCGCGCCGACGCTCGCCGACCTGCACCTCGCGCCGATGATTGCGGCCTTCACGCATGCCCCCGAGGGCGCCGGCCTCATCGCGCGCTACCCCGCGCTTGACCGCTGGTGGCGCTGGATGGCGCAGCGCCCGAGCCTTGCCGCGACCGATACCGGCCTGCCCGTCATGCCGCCGTCGCGATCTCCGACAGCATCCGGATGACCGGCGGGAAGTAGGCGCTGTCGTAGCCCGAGGCGTTGTCGAGCACGCTGAAGAACACCGCGGCCGTTTCCGTCACCGGATCGGCGAGCAAGTATTGCCCGCCATAGCCGGCATGCCCGATCCAGCGGCCGTCGGTGTTGGTCTGGTTGGAATAGCGCAGATGCGACCGGGGCGCGGGCATCCCCACGCCGCCCGTGAGGGTGGCGCGCAGGAAGTCCGGCGACCCGACCGCCCGCCCGTCGACCCCGATCCCGCCCCGGGCGAGCAGGAGGCCGTAGCGGCAGAGATCGCGGGCCGAGATCGCCATGCCGCCGTTGACGACCGGAAAGCCGGTGCGGTCGGTGGCGATGTGCAGCACGCCCTCGATGCCAGCCGCGTCGGCGAGATCGGCGAAGAAGCGCGCCAGCGGCGCGCCGGTCACCGCCTCGGCGATGAAACCCAGGACTTCGGTATTGGCCGAGCGGTACATGCTGAGACCGGTCCGGTTCACACAATCCGTCGCGCCGGGGGCGAGGCCGATTGCCGCGATGACGGCGCGGTTCGTGCCCTCTTGGCCCTTCGGCAGACGCATGCCGAGCGATTCCTCATGCGCATAGACGGTCGAGGCCGGGTTCGCGTAGTCCTCGGAATAGTCGTTGAGGACGTTCATATCGAGCACGTCCTGCACGCGGGCCGCCGCGTAACCCGGGCCGATCCAGGGCAGATAGGCATCCACCCGCGCCGCAAGATCGACCCGGCCCTCGGCCGCCAGCCGCCCGACCATGAGGTGCATCGAGGTCTTGGTGATCGACATCACCGAATGCACCCGGGCGGGCCCGAAATCCGCCGCGTAGCGCTCGAAAAGCACGCGGTCGCCCCGGACCACGCACATCGCCGAAAACCAGGGCAGCGCCGTCAGCCGGGCCACATCCTCGCGCGCCGCGACCGCCAGATCGGCTTCGGTGCGCAGCCTCAGCACCCGTCCGGCGCGGAAGCTGGCCATATAGCGCCAGACGCCCGGCAGGTTCTGGAACCCCGCGCGGCGGTGGCCGGGGCTGTTCCAGCGCGGGAAGCCGCCGTCGGCGGGGGCGAGATCGGGGTTGGGGATGAGGGTCGGCATCGGCGACTCCGGACGGGGGCGGGCGGCGGCAGCCTGCATCCGGCGGCGCGCGGAACGCAACCCCGCCGGCTTCGCAGGCGGCTTGTCTTCGACGGCTTGCTTTCGACGGGGCGCGCTTGTATCTCAACCTGCCCCCGGTGGTATCGCGCGCGCCTGCGGGCGGCGATACCCTCCGTCCCGCCGCGAAGCCCGAAGGAAACGCCGATGTCCTGGACCGACGAACGTGTCGAGACCCTGAAGCGGATGTGGACCGAGGGCCAGTCGGCAAGCCAGATCGCCAAGGAACTGGGCGGTGTCACCCGCAACGCGGTGATCGGCAAGGTGCACCGGCTGGGCCTGTCGAACCGCGTCGGCGGCCCGGGCCTGCCGGACGCGCCGGCCGAGCATGACGAGGCGCCGGCCGACGACACCGCCGCCCCGGACGCCGCCGCCAGGGCCGCGCCGCG
>JBJXFU010000167.1:0-20038 GCA_046155885.1 Paracoccaceae bacterium | reverse complement strand
TACCGCCCGCCCGCGGTCAGGAGATCCCCTCGCTCATCGCGCGTGTCAGCGGCCGGGTGGCACCCGGCCCGAATGAGCGGGGGTGAACGTCCACCGGACGTTCCCCTGTTCCCGCTCAGCCTGGCCGGGGGGCATCGGCGGTTCCGCCGAGGCTTGGTACGCCTAACAGCGGTTCGCCTTTGATCCGCGCCGGCCGGGGGCGCGCCGCAAGGGCCGCGCCCGAACCGCCGGGCTGGGCGAGAAGCGCCCGTCCCTGTGGCGTACTCGGCGGGCGCGGTGCGCCGGACGCTCCGCCCGACCCGTCCGGGCTATTGCAGGAAGGGCATCGGGTCGATGCTGACCACGCCGCGCCGCACCTGGAAGTGCAGATAGGCCGGGTCGCCCGCCTTCACCTTCGCCAGTTCCTGCCCGCGCTTGACCTTGTCGCCCTTCGCCACCGCCACGCCGTCGACATTGGCATAGACCGTCAGGAGTTCATCCGAATGCCGGACGACCACGAGCGGGCTGCCCTGAGCGGTCTTGGTGATCAGGACCGTCCCGTCGGCCGAGGCCCTGACTGCGGTCCCGGCCGCCGCCGCGATGTCGATCCCGGCGGTCTTGCCCTCCTGGTAGCCGCGGATGATCTTTCCCGCGACCGGCATCGCGAACTTCGCGCCGGAGGCCGCAGTCTTGTCGGCGCCGAGATCGGGGGCGGCTGCGGCGTCAGGGGCGGGCGCGGCCTTCTCGACCGGCAGGGGCTTCCCCGCCGAGGGCGGCTCGGGCGTCGGCGACCCCTGGCCCGGCCCCGTCGCCGCTTCGGCGACGGCCGGCGCCGGGGCGCTTGCCAGCGGGATCAGCAGGTACTGGCCCTCACGCACCGCGAGATCGGCGCCGAGCCCGTTCCATTCCGCCAGGGCCCGCACATTCACGTTGTAGAGCCGCGCGATGGTATAGGCCGTTTCGCCCCGGACCACCTGGTGGCGTACCGGTTCGGCCCCGGAGGGCGAGCTGGCGGCGGAGCCTGCCGGTGCCGTTCCGGCCCCGCCCGCCTGCGCCCGGTCGATGGCGCCGGAGGCGATGGTCGTCACGTCGATGGCGCCGCCGCCGCCGGGCGGCAGCGCCCCCGGCAACGGCCCGCCCGCGCCGCCCCGTCCGGGCAGCGCCAGAACCTCGCCGCCGCGGAACTGCGTGCCGGGCGGAATCGCGTTGTAGGCCCCGAGCTCGCCCGGGGCGGCGCCGACCCGCAACGCGATCGCCTCGACGGTGTCGCCGGGGCGCGCCACCGCGACTTGGTAGGTGGGGTAGGAGATGACGCCGCGCGCGTCTGGCGTCGGCCGCGCCAGGGTGGCGTCCTGCGCCGCTGCGCTGGTGTCGAAGCCGATGCCGCCGAAGTTCCGGAAATCGCCGTCGAAACTCCCGTCCGGCTCGCAGGCGCCAAGCACCAGCAGGCCCAGTCCGGCTGCGGCGCCTTTCAGCAGGCGCCGGGAAGGTGTCACTCGCATCGCTCTCGCCCTCATCCGCCGGCCCCGTTCGCCGGGCCTTGTTCTTGCCACCGCGCCCGCCCGCGGACCCGTCAGTCCGCCGCGAGCCCTTCGACCAGCGGCACGAAACGCACCGGGCGAAGTTCCTCGTACTCATACCCGCTGGGCGACCGGCGCACCTTGATCAGGCTTTGCACCGCGTCCGACTGCCCCACCGGCAATACCATGATACCGCCTTCGCGCAACTGAGCCAATAGGGGCCCCGGCGGGTCTTCGGCGGCCGCCGTCACCAGGATCCGGTCAAAGGGCGCCTGTTCGGGCAGACCGCGCGTGCCGTCGGCGACCAGCGCGGTGATGTTCGGCAGATCAAGCGAGGCGAACAGCGCCTCGGCCTCGCGCACCAGGCGGCGGTGGCGGTCGAGCGTGTAGACGCGGCGGGCGAGCCGCGACAGGACCGCCGCCTGATAGCCCGAGCCGGTGCCGATCTCGAGCACCTTGTCGCGCGCGCCGACCTCCAGCGCCTGGGTCATCAGGCCGACGACCGAGGGCTGGCTGATCGTCTGCCCGCAGCCGATGGGCAGCGGCACGTCGTCATAGGCGCGGCCGGCGAAAAGCCCGGTCACGAACAGGCCCCGGTCGATCGATTCGATGGCCGAAAGGACGCGCGCGTCGGTCACCCCGTGCGAGCGCAGCGCGAACAGGAAGCGCATCCGCCGCTCCGCTTCGCCGCCGCTCTTCCCTTCGCCTGTCATGCTGCCTCTTGCCGCCCCATCCGGTTTCAGCCGAGCCGCGCCGACAGCATTGCGAGGGCGTCGTACGCAGTCAGATCGGCGCGCATCGGCGTCACCGCGATGTAGCCCTCGATGTTCACCGCAACATCCGTGCCCGGCGCCGTCGGCAGGTGCTGCGGCCCGCCCCTGACCCAGAGGAAACGCCGCCCGGAGGGCGAGATATGCGGCTCGACCCCGAAGCGAGTGTCGGTGCGGAAGCCCTGCGCGGCGACCCTTGTGCCCTTCACGGCGGCGGCGGAACAGGGCGGGAAGTTGACGTTGTAGAAGAGCCGGTAGTCGCGCTCGTCCCAGTTGGCGGGGTCGAGCAGCCGGCGGATCAGCCCCGGGCCGTGCACCCGCGCCGCCTCGAACGGGTCGGCGAGTTCCTCGGTCGCGGGGCCCATGAACTGGCTCAGCGCGATCGCCGGCAGGCCCTGCAGCGCGGCCTCCATCGCGCCGCCGACGGTGCCGGAATAAAGCACGTTCTCGCCCGCGTTGTTGCCGCGGTTCACTCCGGAGAGGACCAGATCGGGCCGCCCGCCCTGCAGGACATCGTAGATGCCCGCCAGCACGCAGTCGGCGGGGCTGCCTTCGGCTGCGTACCGGCGCGGGCCGAGGCGGGCGATCATCGTGGGGTGGGTGTAGCTGATGCAATGCGCGACGCCCGACTGCTCGAAGGCCGGGGCGACGACCCAGACCTCGCCGCCCGGGCCTGCGAGGTCGGCGGCGATGTCCTCGAGCACGGCGAGGCCCGGGGCGTTGATGCCGTCGTCGTTGGTGATGAGAATGCGCATCCGCCCGCCGTTCCGGTCCGGTCGACCGCTCTGTCGCCTTGCAGCCCTGTTAGACACAAAGCGGCGCGGGCGTAAAGCGCGCCGGGCCGGGCCGGGAAAGGCCGGGCGGGGATGTGGCCCGTACGCCCGGAGGTGTCGCGCGCCGGGCGTGCCGTCAGAGCGCGCCGAGGATGCGCCGCGCCTCGGCTGCCGGGTCGGCCAGGGGGGCGCGGTCTTCGCCGGGGTAGAAGCGGGCGCGGGTGGCGGTGGGCATCGGCGCCGGCGTGGCGATGACGACGCGCGGGCCGATCCTTTCGCCCTCGGCCGCCCAGCTTTGCGCCAGCGCGATCTGCGCGGCCTTGGTCGCGCCGTAGGCGCCGAAGAACTTCCGGCCGGCGCGCGGGTCGTCGAGGAAAAGCGCCGTGCCCCCGCCGGCGCGCAGAAGCGGCTCGACGAGGGGGATGAGGGAGGCGGTGGCAGTGACGTTGGTGGCGAGGGATTTCGCGAAGTCCCTGGCGTCGATATGGCCCGCCGGCGCGAGGGGCGCGGCATGGATGGCGGCATGGGCCCAGAGCGACACCCCGCCCCAGCGTCCGGCGATCATCTTCGCCAGGTGCTCCATCGCGGCGGGGTTGGTCACGTCCATCGGCGCCAGCGTGGCGCCGCCGCCCGCCGCCTTGATCGCGTCGTCGAGCTCTTCCAGGCCCCCCGCGGTGCGGGCGACGGCGACCACATGGTGTCCGCGCGCGCCAAGCTCGGCCGCGATGGCGAAGCCGAGGCCGCGCGAGGCGCCGGTGACGAGGGCAGGGAAGTGGCGGATCGGGTCGCTCATGGCCGCCCCATAGCCGTTGGGCGGCGGGTGGCGCAAGGCGCGGGGCGGATTTGGCAGGAACCGCGCCGCGGTCGCCGTCCCTTCGGCGGGACCGGCGGGTCCGGGCGGTGGTGGCCCACCCCCCCTCGTTCCGCGCCGGAAAGGGGTCGGGGGAGGGCAAGGGTGGGGGGCATGCGCGGTGGACCGCCGGCGATGCTCGGGGCGGTGGCGCCCCCCACCCTTGCCCTTCTCCCGTTCCGGGGTGAGGGGCGGGCGCTTCGTCCGGCCGGAGGCGGAGGATGGCTTGGCGGGTGGGCGCGCGCGGAAGGCTTTCGGCCGGGCGCCGGGGAGGCGGTGGCGCCCCCCACCCTCTCCCTCCCCCCGTTCCGGGGAGGGGGGACGGCCTTGCTTCCGGCCGGGCGCGCGCGCCCCGGCGCGAGGGGTGGGCCGAATTGACATTGCCGGCCCGCGCCGCGAGAGTGCCGCGCCAAAAGGGCGGCGCGCGGCGGCTCGCGGGCCCAGTGGGAAACAATCAGAAGGACCGGGACATCATGACACTCGTGAAGGCAATCGCCCCCTCGCAATCCCTGGCCGTGAAGGCGGCGATGGTGATCCTCGGCTCGGCCTTCATCGCGATCGCCGCGCAGATCAGCGTGCCGATGCTGCCGGTGCCGATGACCCTTCAGACCCTTGCCATCCTGATCGTCGGGCTGAGCTATGGCGCGCGCCTCGGTTCGCTGACGGTCGCGGCCTATCTGGCCGAGGGCGCGGCGGGCTTGCCGGTCTTCGCGAACTTCCACAACGGCGTGGCCTTCACGGGTCCGACGGCGGGCTTCCTGGTGGGCTTCCTGCTTCTGGCCTTTGTCGCGGGTCTCGCCGCCGATCGCGGTGCGCGCGGCGTCGTGGCGATGGCGGTGGCCGGGCTTGTGGCCTCGGCGCTGCTCTACATCCCGGGCGTCGTCTGGCCGATGGTGCTGGCCGAGGGCGTCGGGATCGACGCCTCGCAATGGGGCGCGGATAGCCTCGCGATGGTCTGGCAGTACTACGTCGGGCCGTTCCTGATCGGCGACGCCGTGAAGGCCGTCATCGCCGCGCTGGTCGTGGCGGGCGGCTGGGCGGCGCTGAAGGGTCGCAAGGTCTGAAGAGAGACGGACGAACGGAATTAGGCGCCCCCCCCCCGGGGGTGGCGCTTCGCTCGTCAAAGGGCGCCCCTGACCTATGGGCTGGGCGCATTGCCGCGACGGGGAGCGCCGCACATGCCGACCACCTTCGTCTTCGTTCACGGCGCCTTCGGATCGCCGGCGGAACTTGCCCCGACCGTGCCCTACCTCGAGGCGCGCGGCCACCGGGTCGTCAATGTCGACCTGCCCTGCGAGCGCGCCGATGCGACGCTGGAGGACTACGCCGCCGCCGTCGTCCGGGCGATGCAGGGGCTGGAAGGCCCGCGCATCCTTGTCGCCCATTCGGCGGGCGGGGCGACGGTTTCCCTCGCCGCCGCCCGGGTTCCGGTGGACCGCCTGGTTTATGTCGCCGCCGTCGTGCCGGAACCGGGACAGTCGATCGCCGCGGCTCTCGGCCCCGAGGTCGTGGAAACGGTCGGAGCGGTCACCATCGACCTCGGGGACGGGCGGCGGGCGTTCAATGTCGACCTGCTCGCCTCGCTGGCCCCGCCGGAGGAGCGCGACGCCTACCTTGCCTTCCTGAACGGGACCCAGCGGAGCCAGGGCTGGCTCGCAGTGAACCAGCCCTGGCCGGGCGCCGCGATCCCCGACATCCCGCGCGCCTATGTCCTGTGCACCGAGGACACGCTCATCCCCCCCGAGCGGCAGCGGGCCTTCGCGGCCGCGTTGGAGGTAAGCCCGATCGAGATCGCCTCGGTCCACGCGGCCTTCGCCTTCAAGCCGAAGGAACTTGCGGAGATCCTGACCAAACTCGCCTGACAGGGCGAGGGGTGCCGGTGCTTTGCGCTCTTCATGTATCATGCACGTTGGAGGGAAGGCCGCCCGTGCCCTGGCACGGGCAGCGCCCGAACCGCCCCCCCGGGGCGGGCGCTTCTCGCCCACCCCGGCGGTTCGGGCGCTGCCCTAATCGCCTGTATTGCGGTCGTCGCGGAACAAAAGCAACGCTCTGACAACGACCGGCTCGCCTAGTCAGAAGCGATTCGCACGGCAGGGTGCGGCCTGTCGCGGTCAGCCCTCTCCGCTGTGTAGCCGCGCCAGCGCCGCATCGCACATGCCGAAGGGTTCCCACTCGCAGCCCGCGCAGAGGGTCTTGAGCGACCCGGGCGGGACGGCGGCACGGATGCGCGCCTTGGCCTCGCCCCAGGTGAGCGTCTCGCCGGGGGCGAGCCCGAGTGCTGAGGCGTGGTTCGCGTCCAGCCGGTCGATCTTGGCCTGCACTTCGCAGGCGTGCCCCCGGTTCTTCGGGCAGGGCGCGCAGATGTCGTCGAGCCCGGCCGTCACCTCGATCACCGTCGCGTCGCCTTCCGGGGCGCGCAGGCGGCCCAGGACGATGGCGGAAATGTTGGCGGTGAAGTCGGGCGAGTAGCCCTTGCCCTCGAAGCCGAGAGAACAGAGGAAGTGGTGCGGGCGGTAGCGGACCGGTGCCGTCACTCCGCCGCCTTCATCATGAACCCCTGCTCGATCATGTCGGAGGGGGCGACCGGGTATTCGCCCGAGAAGCAGGCGTCGCAGTAGCGGGGGCGGGCGGGGTCGCGCCCCCCGGCCTCGCCGGCGGCGCGGTAGAGGCCGTCGAGGGTGACGAACTTCAGGCTGTCCACGCCGATCCAGTCGCGCATCTCGTCTTCCGACATCGTGGCGGCGAGGAGCTTGGAACGTTCCGGCGTGTCCACGCCGTAAAAGCAGGGCCAGGCGGTGGGGGGCGAAGCGATGCGGAAATGCACCTCGGCCGCGCCGGCCTCGAGGATCATCTCCTTGATCTTCCGGCTGGTGGTGCCGCGCACCACGCTGTCATCGACCAGCACCACCCGCTTGCCGCGCACCAGCGCGCGGTTGACGTTCAGCTTCAGCCGCACGCCCATGTTCCGGATCTGCTCGGTCGGTTCGATGAAGGTGCGGCCCACGTACTGGTTGCGCACAATCCCGAAGGCGAAGGGGATGCCGCTTTCCTGGCTGAAACCGATGGCGGCCGGCGTGCCGCTGTCGGGCACCGGGCACACCAGATCGGCCTCGACCGGCGCCTCGCGCGCCAGTTCCACCCCGATCTGGCGGCGCGTTTCATAGACCGAGCGGCCGCCGATGATCGAATCGGGACGCGAGAAATAGACGTGCTCGAAGACGCAGAAGCGCGGCGTGGCGGGCGCGAAGGGGCGGGCCGAGGCGACCGCGCCGTTTTCGATCACCACCATCTCGCCGGGGTCGATCTCGCGCAGGAAGTCGGCCCCGATGATGTCGAGCGCGCAGGTCTCGGAGGCCAGCACATGGCCATCGCCCACCTTGCCCAGCACCAGCGGGCGCACGCCGAGGGGGTCGCGCACGCCGATCAGCTTGGTGCGCGTCATCGCGATGACGCTGAAGGCGCCCTCGACGGCGCGGAGCGCGTCCTTGATGCGCTCGGCCAGGGTCTTCTGCATCGAGCGGGCCAACAGGTGGATGATGAATTCGCTGTCCGACGAGGACTGGAAGATCGCGCCGTGCTCGATCAGCTGCTTGCGCAGTGCCGTGGCGTTCGTGAGGTTGCCGTTATGCGCGATGGCGCAGCCGCCGACCGAGAATTCGCCGAAAAAGGGTTGCACGTCGCGGATCGCGGTGTGGCCCTTGGAGCCTTGCGTGGAATAGCGCACATGCCCGATGGCGAGCGTGCCGGGCAGGGTGTCCATCACGTCGGGTTTGGTGAAGTTGTCGCGGACATAGCCGAAGCGGCGGGCCGAGTTGAAGCCGCTGTCGGGGTCGTAGCTGACGATCCCGCCCGCTTCCTGCCCCCGGTGCTGCAGCGCATGAAGGCCGAGGGCGACGAAGCTTGCCGCGTCGGTGAGGCCGATGACGCCGAAGATGCCGCATTCCTCTTTCAGCTTGTCGTCATCGCCCAAGCTGTCGAACGGGTGGCTCAGGAACCGCTGCATCCAAGGCCCTTGTCCTGCGCAGCCGATTGCGGGCCGCGCGACTCGCGTGCCTTCATTTAGTGCGGCGAAGGCGAAGAGTCACGGAGGCAATGCGGCTTTGGCCGGAGGCCGCGGCTGCGTCAGTCCTATCCGCCGGTGTCCGGGGCGGTCAGCGTCTTGGCCCCGGTGCCCGTGCCCGTCGCGGCGTCGCCGCCCGTTGCGCCACCGGTCGTTCCGTTGCCGTCGAGAGCCGGGGCGCCGCAGGTGCCGACAAGCTCTTCATAGCGCGCCGCGATCCATCCCGGGGCGTCCTTCGGCACCGCTTCGGCCAGTGTGGCCTGCATCGAGGCGAAGACCTTGGCCGAACGGGAATCGTCCACCATCGGCACGGCTTCGTTCACCACCACGCGGTCATAGACGACAAAGGCGATGGCCACGAGGATGACACCGCGCAGGACGCCGAAGAGGAAGCCCAGGCCCTGGTCCACGCCGCCGATGGCCGAGCGCTGCACGGCCGAGGCGAAGAGCGGCGTGAAGATCGACACGACGATGAGCGCGAGCGCGAAGACGGCGGCGAAGGCCGCGATGATCGACAGCTCGCAACTGTCGCCGAGGAACTTGTCGAGGACGGGGATCTGCTTGATCAGCGGTTCCGCCTGCGGCGCGAAGACGAAGGCCAGCACCGCCGCTGCCACCCAGCCCGCGATGGCCAGAACCTCGCGCACGAAGCCCCGGCTGTAGGCGAGGATCGCTGACAGGATGATGATCACCGCGACGACGGCGTCGACGATCGTGAAGCCTTCCATGCGCCTGCTCCCTCGCGCCTCTCAGCCCGCCCCGAAGGTTTCGCCCACGAGTGTGGCGAGATCGGGGACGGTGCGGACGCGGATCGTGTCTTCGCCGATCAGTTTTGCCGCGCCCGCGGTTATCGCCTGTGTGAAACCAAGTTTTCCGGCTTCTTTCAACCGGATTTCGGTCTGACCCACCGGACGGAGCGCACCGGAGAGGCTGATTTCGCCAAAAACGACACAGTCGGCGGGCAGCGTCACGTCTTCCCGCGCCGACAGAAGCGCGCAGGCGACGGCAAGATCGGCGGCGGGTTCGCCGATGCGCAGGCCCCCCGCGACGTTCAGGAACACGTCTAGCCCGGCAAAGGGGATGCCGCAGCGCGCCTCGAGGACGGCGAGGATGGTGGACAGCCGCCCGCCGTCGAGCCCCACGACGGTGCGGCGGGGGGTGCCGAGGGTGGAGGGGGCGACGAGCGCCTGGATCTCGGTCAGGAGCGGCCGGGTGCCTTCGATGCCGGCGAAGACGACCGAGCCGGGGCTGGGGGTTCCGCGGCCGGAGAGGAACAGCGCCGAGGGGTTCGCCACCTCGGCCAGGCCCGCGCCGGTCATCTCGAAGACGCCGATCTCGTCCGAAGGGCCGAAACGGTTCTTCACCGCGCGCAGGATGCGGAACTGGTGGCCGCGCTCGCCTTCGAAGTAAAGGACGGTATCGACCATGTGCTCGACCACCCTTGGCCCGGCGATCTGGCCGTCCTTGGTGACGTGGCCGACGAGCACCACGGCCGAGCCCCGGCGCTTGGCGAAGGTGACAAGGTCCTGCGCGGTGGCGCGGACCTGGCCGACCGAGCCGGGCGCGGCCTCGACCGTGTCGGCCCACATGGTCTGGATCGAATCGACGACGACAAGACCGGGTCTTTCGGCCTCGAGCGTGGCGAGGATGTCGCGCAGGTTGGTTTCGGCCAGAAGCCGGACCGGCGCGTCGCCGAGGCCGAGGCGGGCGGCGCGCATGCGGACCTGGGCGGCGGCCTCCTCGCCCGAGATGTAGAGCGTCTTCAGTCCGGCGCGGGCGAAGCTGGCGGCGGCCTGCAGCAGCAGGGTTGATTTGCCGATCCCCGGATCGCCCGCGAGCAGGATGGCCGAGGCGGGCACGAGGCCGCCGCCGAGCACCCGGTCAAGCTCGGCCATGCCCGATGCCGCGCGGGGCGGGGGCGGCTCGGACGACGACAGGTCGCCGACCGAGAGCGGCCTGCCCTTGCCGCCGGTGCGCAGGCCTGCGGTGACGCCGCCCGCTTCCTCGACGATCGAGTTCCAGGCCCCGCAGGCATCGCAGCGCCCCGCCCATTTGGTATGGAGCGCACCGCAGGCAGTGCAGGCGAAGCGGGGCGTGGGGTCGCGGGCCATGGTGCGGGCCTTGATGCCCGACGGGGGCGGGGGCTGCAAGTAAGGGGTCGCCGCCCGGGCGGGACATCCGCGCCCCGGCGGGAGCTTGGCTTTGCGGCGGTGATCGCGGCCGGCTAGATTAAGGCATGAAACACGCCGTGCGCGGTCGGATAGTGCTGTGGCAAGGCGCCAGTCTCTGGGCCTTCGACGTGCGGCCCGGAACGTCGGGCGGCCGCAAGACCCATTCGCATCACGCGATTCAGCTGACGTTCTCTCTGGGCGGGACGTTTTCGTTCGACGTGGCGGGCGGCAATGTGCCCGGTCCCGCCGTCCTGATCGCGCCGGATGTCCCGCACGCCTACATCCCCGAGGGGCGCAACGGGATGATCTTCTTCGAGCCGGAAAGCCGTGCCGGCGAGGCGATCCTGCGCCGATTGGCCGGGCGCGAGGTCGCCCGGGTCGGCCTGGAAGATCTGGGGGATGCGGAGGCCCGGTTGTCGTGCATCTGGGGCGATCCGCGCCCCGACGGCGCGACCCTGGCGGCGCTCGGGCAGGAGTTGGTGGCACGGTTCGCGGGCGGCAACGGTCCCGCGCCCGGAATCGACCGGCGCATCGCCCGCGTGCTCGATGCGCTTGCTGCGCCGGACAGGACGGGGCCCGACGTCGCGGAGGCGGCGGGAATCGCCTGCCTTTCCGAAAGCCGGTTCAGTCACCTGTTCGTGCGGGAGGTGGGCCTGCAGTTCCGGACCTATATGCTCTGGCGCCGGCTGATGCGCGCGGTGGACGGGATTGCCGCGGGCGCCAGTTTGACCGAGGCCGCGCATGACGCGGGCTTCGCCGATTCCGCGCATTTCAGCCGGACGTTCCTGCGGATGTTCGGGGTGCCGGCATCGCTTCTGCTTCTGAGCTGACCCCCTTCTCGGCGCTGGTGCCAGGCGCGGTCTTCTGCGCCCCGGACCGCACCCGAAGATCAGCCGAAACGTTCAAGCGCCGGTCCCCCGGCTGCGGCTAGAACGGCATCGTCAGAACCGTAACCCAGGAGGATCAAATGACTGACAACCAGACCCACGAACCCCAGGCCTGCGACGAAGGCTGCACCTGCAAGACCGAAGGCGGGACCTGCACCTGCGGCGGGAAATCCGGGTGCGGCTGCGGCGAGGGCTGCACCTGCGGCACGAAGGCGGGCGGCGGCGTCCTGCGCGCCGGCGGCAAATAGGGCCGCAGGGCCAAGGTCAGGCCCGGCCAAGGGAATCGGACCTGAAACCGGGCCGACATGCGATGGGCGCGCCGCCGCAGCAGAATGCCGCGACGACGCGCCCTTCGGTTTGCGTATCCCGACTGCGGGTGGCCGGTCACCCGGGCGCAAGGTTGGCGCCGGAACGCCGCAGGGGGCGGCGGCGGGCTTCGGGAAGCATCAGGCCGCCGAAGCGAATTCTGCGAAAGCGTCCCGGGAGAGCCAACCGGGTATCCTTCGGGAGAAGCCGCGCCGGTCGACAAGTCCCGCGATCCGGCGGGCCATTGGCGGAGGCTCCTGACCCTAGGCCGCCCGCTCGGTCCGCCAGCCGATCCAGAGGCTCAGCAGGATGCAGGCGGAGAAGGCGTAGAGGCCCCAGGCCGTCTCGACCCGCCCGACGCCGACGCCCTTGGCGACGACGATGTAGAGCGCGATCAGGAACACGTCCGCCATCGCCAGCCGCCCCAGCACCGCGAGCGCCGGCAGCAGGCGTGACGAGGCGAGGTCGAAGTGGATGAGGGCGAGGCCAAGGGTCTTGGCGTAAGGTGCGAACAGCGCAAGGAAACTCACCAGCAGCGCCAGCGCCGCGTCCTCGCGCCAGAGCGCCTGCAGGCCGGTCACCACCGAGATGGAGTCGAGCCCGAAAAGCGGCAGAAGCCCGGCGCGCAGGAGCGGGGCGAACCAGCTCAGCGGGAAGGCCACAAGCAAAGCGAGGTTCAGCGCACGCAGCATGGCGCGAGGCTTACACCGGCGCCTGCGCCGGCGGAAGGATCAGAAGGCGGCGCTGCGCGGGCGACGCAGGACCGTGCCGAGCGCGACCCAGACCCAGAAGCTGATCCAGGCGACCGCGAGCCCGGCGATGCTCAGCGCCGAGAAATGCAGCGCCCCGCCGGGCAGGCCGGCCAGCGTCGGCAGCACGACCACAAGGTTGAAGATCAGGGCCAGGCCGCCCCCCGCCGAACAGGCGAAAGCCTTCGCGGGGTTGCGCCCGTAAGCACGCGCACGCAGGCCCCGTCTGAGGCCGGACAACATCAGCAGCAGCGGCGGACCTCCGTAGATCGCGCCGAGCAGGCCCATTGCGGGCATGACGACTTCAGCAGATACCATGCCGGACCTCGCTGCCCCTTCGCGCAGGGTAGGAACAACGCCCGCTACAGTCAAATCACGTCGGCGGATTCCTGCGTCCGATGGTCAACGGACGGTCGCAATCGGGCCCTCGGCGCGGCCATTGATGAATTGCTGGACGAAGGGGTCGGGACTTGCGTCCATCTCGCGCACCGGGCCCGCCCAGCGGATCACGCCGCCGTGCAACATCGCCACCCTGTCGGCGATGCGGCGGACCGAGGACATGTCGTGGGTGATGGTGATCGCGGTCGCCCCCATCTCGGTCACGATCTCGCGGATCAGCTCGTTGATCACGCCGGCCATGATCGGGTCGAGGCCGGTCGTGGGTTCGTCGAAGAAGATGATCCCGGGGTCGGCCGCGATGGCGCGGGCGAGGCCGACGCGCTTTTGCATGCCGCCGGACAGCTCGGCCGGGTAGAGGTCGGCGACTTCGGGCTTCAGCCCGACGCGGGCGAGCTTGGCCACGGCGATGTCCCTGGCTTCGCCCTTTGGCCGCTTGCCGGCGCCGCGCAGCAGCCGGAAGGCCACGTTCTGCCAGACGGGAAGCGAATCGAACAGCGCGCCGCCCTGGAAGAGCATCCCGAAGCGGGCCAGGAACGCCTCGCGCCCCTGCGCGTCGGCGGGGCGGCCGTCGACTTCGATCCGGCCCCGGTCGGGGGTGACGAGGCCGAGGATGCATTTCAGGAGCACGGACTTGCCGGTGCCCGAGCCGCCGATCACCACAAGGCTTTCGCCGCGCGCCACGTCGAGCGTGACGCCCTGGAGGACGCGGTTGGGGCCGAAGGTCTTGTGGACGTCGTGAAGCGCGATCATGCGGAGAAGAAGAGTTCGGTGAGAAGGTAGTTGGCCGCCAGGATCAGGACCGAGGCCGAGACCACCGCGGCCTTCGTCGCCCGCCCAACGCCTTGCGCGCCGCGTCCGGAATTCATGCCGTGGTAGCAGCCCATCAGCGCCACCAGGAAGCCGAAGACCGCGCCCTTGATCAGGCCCGATCCCACGTCCCAGGCCTGCAGGAAGTCGGCGGTGTTCTTCAGGTAGGCCGCGCCGCTGAAGCCGAGCCGGTTCACGCCCACCAGATAGCCCCCGAAGATGCCAATGGAATCCCCCGCCGCCACCAGCACCGGGACGGCCAGCGTGGCGGCCAGCACGCGCGGCACGGCAAGGTACTTCAGCGGATTGGTCGAGAGCGTCACCAGCGCGTCGATCTGTTCGGTGACCTTCATCGTGCCGAGTTCCGCGGCGATCGACGAGGCCACCCGCGCCGCCACCATCAGCCCGCCGAGGACCGGGCCAAGTTCGCGCGCCATGCCGATGGCGACGATCGAGGGCACGACGGATTCCGCGTTGAACCGCGCACCGCCCGCGTAGATCTGCAAGGCCAGCGCGCCGCCGGTGAAAAGCGCGGTCAGCCCGACGACCGGCAGGCTGAACCAGCCCACCTGCATCAGCGCCGCGGCGAATTCGCGGGGGTAGAAGGGCGGGCGGGCGAGGTGCGACAGGACTTCGGCGGCAAAAAGGGCGACGCGCCCAACCGAGGCCAGGGCGGCAAGCACCATGCGGCCGAGCGCGCCGACGGGCGATAGCACGGCGGTCAATTCACCTCTCCCTCGTAGGTTCGGGCGTAGCGGCGGCCGAGCTGGGCCAGAAGCTCGTAGCCGATGGTCCCGGCGGCGTCGGCCAGCGCGTCGATGCCCTGGCGCGGTCCGAGAAGATCGAGGTTTTCGGGCACCTCCGCCAGCCCCGTCACATCGACGGTGATCAGGTCCATCGAGAGCCGCCCCACCGCCGGGCAGGGCCGGTCGCCCGCCCAGAGCCTGAGCCGCCCGGCAAGGCTGCGCGGCAGCCCGTCGGCATAGCCCGCCGCCACGGTGGCGATCCGGGTGCGCGCCGGAGCGGTCCAGGCGCGGCCGTAGCCCACGCTCTCGCTCGGTTCGACCCAGCGGGTCTGGGCGACCGGCAGGGACAGCCGCAGCGCGGGCCGGGCGTCGGCGAAGGGCGCGGCGCCGTAGAGGCCGACGCCGGGGCGCGTCAGGTCGAAGCAGTAGTCGCGGCCAAGCAGGATGCCGCCGGTCGCGGCGAACGACCGGCGGACCGCAAGACCGTCAGTCAGGCGTCGGAACGCGGCGAGTTGCGCGGTGTTCGACGGATGCCGGGGTTCATCGGCGCAGGCCAGGTGGCTCATGACGAAGGCCGGGCCGGCCGCGATCGCATCGGTGCCGACGGCCGCCCAGTCGTCGGGCTCGATCCCCAGCCGGTTGAGCCCGGTATCGAGATGGATCGCGAAGGGATGACCGGACAGGGCGGAGAGGTGAAGGGCGAGCTGTTCGGGGGAATTCAGCACGGGCGCGAGAGTGGATTCGGCCAGCAGGCCGGCATCCCCCGCCATATGCCCCGCCAGCACGAAGATCGCAGGTCCCGGCCCCAGCACCGCGCGGACCGCCGCACCCTCTTCGGCGGCGGCGACGAAGAAGGTCCGCGCCCCTTCGCGCGCCAGCCGGGCCGATACCGGCCCCGCGCCCAGCCCGTAGGCATCGGCCTTGACCACCGCCGCCGTTTCGGTGCCGGCTCCGGACAGTGCCGCAAGCGCCCGCCAGTTGGCGGCCACCGCGTCCAAGTCGATGGTCAGCCGGCCGGTTCCCACTGTCTGCTCCGTTCTGCCCCGGCGCCCGTTCTGACAGGCGGGGCAGGGACCGGCAAGGTGCCGGGAGGCCAGCTCCGGCCGACCTTTCCATCCCGGGGAGCACCATGCGGTCAGTCCTCGGCGTCGTCGCGCCGGCGCGTCACCAGCGCGGCAAGGTCGATCATCGCGCTGGGGATCCACAAGGACCCCGGACAGGTCAGGTATTGCGGCGTCCAGACCGGGTCGAACTTGTCCTTGAAGGCCCGCAGGCCCCCGAAGCTGTAGAACTCGTCGCCCCGCCGGTAAACCAGCGCGCCGACCCGCGACCAGAGCGGCGCGAGGCGGTGATCGGAAAGGCCCGAAAGCGGCGCCGCGCCGAGGCTGAACCAAGTGTAGCCCCCTGCCTGGGCGTACAGGATGATCTCGGTCATCAGGGCGTCCATCAGCACCGGCGACTGCGCCGGCAGGTGGCGCATGAGGTCGATCGACATTTCTTCCCCGGCGCCGCGGAAGAGGTTGGTAAAGGCGACGATCCGCCCCTCGCGGTGCATCACGGCGAGGTCGAACGCGGTCAGGTAGTCGGGGTCGAAGAAGCCCAGCGCGAAGCCCTTCTCGTGCCCTTTCCGGGTGTCGAGCCAGGCGTCGGACACCGCACGCAGTTCGTCCATCGCCGCGGCTACATCCCGGCGCGGCAGGATCGAGAACTGAAGTCCGTCGCGGGCGGCGCGGCTGCGGGCATAGCGCAGGTCCTTCCGGCCCGGGCCCTCGAGCGAGAAAGCCGCCAGATCGACCCGCGCCACCTCGCCCATCTTGACGATGGCGTGACCGAGGTCGAGCAGCTTGCCGATCCGTTCCCCGGAGATCGCGGCGAAGACCGGCCGCCCAGCGGCGCGGTCCGCGGCTTCCAGGAACGTCCAGATCAGCTGTTCGCCCGCGGCCTCGTCGCCTACCGGTCCGCCGAGACAGACCCAGGTGCGCCGCGACACGCCGTACATCAGGAACGCGTTGCCGCCGGGGGAGATCAGGAATTCCTTGTCGCCGAGAAGCGCGAGATGGCGGGCGCTGTAGGGGCAGCCGGCGACCAGGCGGCGCACCGCGTCCGGCACCGGGCGGCGCTGCCGCCGCGTCGGCATCGGGCCGAAGAGCAGATGGTCCGAGGCGAGCGCCGCCACCACCACGGCGAGCGCCAGGGTGGCCCGCATGAAGCGCGGCGCGTCGCCCGACCAGGCGAAACGCCACCAGAGCTCGCCGCGGTAGGCGACGCTGGAATGCGAGATCATCCCGATCGCCGCCACCGCGAGAACCGACAGCGCCAGAACAGCCAGCCAGATGCGGCCGGGGCGGAACTGCCGCCAGTCGCCGGTGCGGAAGAATTCGTCGCGTGTCAGGGTCAGGATCGCCGCGATGCCCAGAAGCAGAAGCGCGTTTTCCCAATCGAGGCCTTTCACCAGCGAAAAGATCGCGCCCGCCAGCAGCAGCCCCGTTGCCGCGATCCGGGCAAGCGCCAGCCGGCGGTAAAGTCCGCGCGCGATCACCAGAAGGGCGAGCCCGGAAAGGCTCGCCGACAGGTGCGAGGCTTCGGCGAAGGGCAAAGGCAGGAGGTCGCGGAGGATCTTGGTCCGGTCGTGCGCTTCCGAAAGCGACCCCGAGAACATCAGCGCGAAGCCCCCGGCGAAGACTAGGACGGCCATCACGAAGGGCGCGAAGGGGCGGATGGCGAGGCCGAGGTCGTAAAGCGTCACCAGCCATTCTGGCCGATCGAGTTCGGCCGGATCGACCGCACCGTCGCCCAAGGATTCGCGCTTGGGTTCCGTCATGCGCAGGGGATCGCCGCCCGCGCGCGTCCTGTCAACGGAACTCGTCCCCGCGGGTCTCCTGCCAGGGCTTAACCAGGTTGCCGAAGCGGGTGAAGCGGCCCTCGAAGGTCAGTTCGACCGTGCCGATGGGCCCGTGGCGCTGCTTGCCGATGATCAGCTCGGCGCGGCCGTGGACCTTTTCCATAGCCTCCTGCCACTTCGTCATCGCTTCCAGGTCGTGGTCGCCGGGCTTTTCGCGCTCGCGGTAGTATTCCTCGCGGAAGACGAACATCACCACGTCGGCGTCCTGTTCGATCGAGCCAGATTCGCGCAGGTCGCTGAGTTGCGGGCGCTTGTCGTCGCGGTTCTCGACCTGGCGGGAAAGCTGGGAAAGCGCGATCACCGGGATGTCGAGTTCTTTGGCGATGGCCTTCAGACCTTGGGTGATCTCGCTGACCTCGTTGACGCGGTTCTCGCGGGCCGAGGCGGGGCGGACGAGTTGCAGGTAGTCCACGACGATCACGTCGAGCCCGTGCATGCGCTTCAGACGCCGCGCCCGCGCGGCAAGCTGGCTGATCGGCAGGGCCGGCGTGTCATCGATGTAGAGCGGGCAGGCTTCCAGCGCTTTGGCGGCTTCGATGAAGTTGCGGAACTCGTCTTCGCGCATGTCGCCGCTGCGGATCTTCTGGCTTTCGACCTCGGAAGCCTCGGAGAGGATTCGCGCGGCGAGCTGTTCGGCGGACATCTCGAGGCTGAAGAACCCCACCACCCCGCCGTTCACCGTGCCTTCAGAGCCGTCGGGGCGGCGGCCCCTGCGGTAAGCCTTGGCGATGTTGAAGGCGATGTTGGTGGCCAGCGCCGTCTTGCCCATCGAGGGGCGCCCGGCGAGAATCAGAAGGTCGGACTTGTGCAGGCCGCCGAGCTTGTGGTCGAGATCCGCGAAGCCGGTCGAGATGCCCGCCAGCCCGCCATCGCGCTGGTAGGCCGCGTTGGCGACATTCACCGCGTCGGTCACCGCCTTGAGGAAGCTCACGAAGCCGCGTTCGGTGTGGCCCTGTTCGCCGAGCGAGTAAAGCGCCTGTTCGGCGGCGACGATCTGTTCCTTCGGGTCATCCTCGACCGTCACCGACTGGGCGCGGGAGGAAATGTCCTGCCCCAGCCGGATCAGTTCGCGGCGGACCGCGAGGTCGTAGATCATCTGCGCGTAGTCGCGCGCCGCGAAGGACGAGCTCGCGGTGCCCGCGAGCCGCGCGAGGTAGGCCGGGCCGCCCAGTTCGCGCAGGCCCGCGTCGTCTTCGAGGAAGGCCTTGAGCGTCACCGGCGAGGCGAGCGCGTTCTTCTGGATGCGTGCCACCGCGATTTCGAAGATGCGGGTATGGACGGGGTCGAAGAAGTGTTCGGCCCGGACGAGGGCGGCGATCCGGTCATAGATTTCGTTGTTGGTGAGGATCGCCCCCAGAAGCTGCTGCTCGGCCTCGATGTTGTGCGGCAGAAGGCCGGAAACCACTTCCAGTCCCGGTGCCTCGCGCACCGGGCGGATCGTCGCCACGTCGTTCATGATGTCCCCCGTTCCGGGGAAGCGGTATGCGCCAAGGGCGGGGCGGGCGCAAATTGTATATCCATGTGGATGACCTGTGGACAAAGCGCCGGAGGCACAGGTTGCGCCTTGCGCGGCGGCTCTGTCAACATCTGGTGGTCAGGTGTCGCGTTGTGCCCGGCGGAACATGGCCGCCTTTTTTTGGTCAGCCGGGCTTGCGCGCTTCCTGCCAGGCCCGGGGGGACGTGAGGAAGCTTTCCACCTCGGCAAGGGTCGCTTCGTCGAAGGCGTTCGATTCGCGGGCTTCGGCCAGCACGTCCCACCAGGTGCAGAGGTGGTGCAGCGCGATGCCAGCCCGGGCGAGGTTCGGCAGCGTCTCGGGGAAAATGCCGTAGTAGAAGATCACCGCCGTATGGGCGCAGGTCGCGCCGGTGTCGCGGATCGCCTGAACGAAGCTGAGCTTCGAGCCGCCGTCGGTCGCCAGGTCCTCGATCAGGAGGATGCGGTCGCCTTCGGTCATCGCGCCTTCGATGCGGGCGTTGCGGCCGTAGCCCTTGGGCTTCTTGCGGATGTAGGTCATCGGCAGCGCCAGCCGCTCGGCCACCAGCGCGGCGAAGGGGATGCCCGCCGTTTCGCCCCCCGCGACGCCGTCGAAAGCCTCGATCCCGGCGTTGCGCATTACGGTGGCGGCAAGGAAATCCATCAGCACCGAGCGGACGCGCGGGAAGCTGATGATGCGGCGGCAGTCGATATAGGTGGGCGAGGGCAGGCCCGAGGCGAGGGTGAAGGGGGTTTCGGCGTTGAAGTGGACGGCCTTGATGTCGAGAAGCGCGCGCGCGGTCAGGCGGGCGACCTCGGCGGCGGCGGGGAAGGTTGAGGGGATCATCGGCATTCTTTCGTTTTCCAGCCCGGTCAGCCGGCCACGTGCCAGCCGAGCGCCATCATCGGGTCGAAGACCGTGACCGCCCCGGGCCCGGTCCCGATCTTGGCGGGGTGGTCCGGCGCGCCGCGCTCCAGCGTCACCGTCGCCTTGCTGACGGCAAGCCCGTAGAACCGCGCCCCGTTCCGCGAGGTGAAACCTGCCAGGCGGTCCAGCGCCCCCTCGTCCTCGAAGACCTGGGCCAGCACGGACAGCGCGTTCGTCGCGGTGAAGCAGCCGGCGCAGCCGCAGGTATGTTCCTTCAGATGGTCGGGATGCGGGGCGCTGTCGGTGCCGAGGAAAAAGCACGCCTCACCCCCCGTCGCCGCCCGGCGCAGGGCCAGGCGGTGGTGTTCGCGTTTCGCCACCGGCAGGCAGTAGTAGTGCGGCCGGATGCCGCCCGCCAACAGGTGGTTGCGATTGAGGATCAGGTGGTGCGTGGTGATCGTGGCGGCCAGAGTTTCGTCCTGCGCGCGCACGTAGGCCACGGCCTGCGCGGTGGTGATATGTTCCATGACCATGCGCAGGCGGGGGTGGCTGCGGCGCAAGGGGCCGAGCACCGTGTCGATGAACACCGCCTCGCGGTCGAAGATGTCGACTTCGGGGGTCGTCACCTCGCCGTGCAGGCACAGCGGCAGGTCGATCTCTTCCATCCGGGCCAGCACTGCACGCACCCTGTCGATGTCGCGGACCCCGGCATGTGAATTGGTGGTGGCCCCGGCGGGGTAAAGCTTGACGGCCGTGATCAGGCCTGATTCGGCGGCG
>JBJXFU010000098.1:0-13077 GCA_046155885.1 Paracoccaceae bacterium | reverse complement strand
GGAGCTTTATCCGATCGAGAAGGCCTTCGCCAAGCGCAAGGCGCTCTTTCGCAAGGCGCGGAAGGAACCTTCGAGGGCCTCTGGCGCGCCATCGGCCGCCCCTCCGAACGCTTCGCCCCCGCCGCATGCGAAGACTGTCTCCCCGCCCGCGGATACGATCCGGTCCGGCAGGATGCCGCTCCAGTATGCCAGAACACCTGCTGGGTTGGAGGGACCATAGGGCGCGGAAAAGCACTGACGGTGCGCCCACCCACGGTCGGGTGCCGCCCTCTGTTGGGCAGGCGCTGACGCGGAAGCGTTTCAGGTCGGACGCAAAGCGCGGTAACCATGATTGGCACTTCGCCCGTGGGTTGGCGGGGTGAACCCCGCCCTACCGTCCCCAAACCACGGCGTTCTCGTGGCGCTTGATCAGGTGCTTGAGGTCCTCGAAAGCCGCGACGATGAAGGCGGCGAAGCGGCCGGCGGCCTGTGGGCGGGCGGAGGCGCGCTGCCGCAGGATGCCGAGCGCGCGGTTGGGCTGGGGGATTTCGAAGGGCAGGACACTGATGCGGTTTTCTTTGCGGTGCGCGAAAACGACGCTGAAGGGCAGCACCGCGAGCGCGTTCGTTTCGGCCATGTAGTTCACCACGCTCATCAGCGAGCCGCCCGAATAGCGGATGTTGAGTTCCGAGAGGCCCACCGCCAGCAGGATCGACTGCAAATCCGACTTCAGCGGCGAGCCGGGCAGGGGTGCGACCCAGGGGAAGGCCGAAAGGTCGGTGCTTTGCAGGCGCCTTTTGCGCAAGAGGGGGTGGCCCGTCCGGCAGGCGATGACGTTGCGGCCGGGAAGGATTTCGATGAATTCCTGCCCCTGCGGCGCATCGACGAGGCCGAGGGGCACGATGGCGAGGTCGATTTCGCCCGAGGTAAGCGCCTGCGACAGATCGGGGAAGTTGCCGTAGGACTGGTGGATGTAGACGTCGGGTTCCGCATTCTGGAATTCGGCCACCATACGCGAGATCATCGCGTCCATGAAGAACGGCACGCCCCCCACGCGCACCGTGCCGGTCGAGCCCGTCTGGAACCCGTTCACCGTGTCCGAGGCCTTGCGCGCCGCCGCCAGGATGGCGCGGCCCTGCACGGCGAGCTGGCGTCCGAGGTCGGTGGGTTGCAGCGGGCGGCGGCCCTTGACGAAGAGGGGCTGGCCCACCCGCGCCTCGAGCATGGCGAGCGCGCGCGACACCGCAGGCTGCGACAGGCCGAGCTGTGCCGCGCCTTCGCTGACGCCGCCGGCATCGACCACGGCGGCCAGCTGGACGAGGTGGCGTTCGTTCAGGCGCATAACGGAATGATATATAGTCCGGCCGCAAAGTCATCCCCCGCCGTGCCGGCAGGCATAGTCTTGTCGCCGACACGAGAGGAGGGGCATCCTGGACGGGATGGCGCAATCGCGCGGGGGCTTGGATCCCGCCGGGGAACTGGCGCGGCGCCTGTCGGGGGCGCGCGACCCGCAGCTGGTGGGGGCGATCCTCGCCTCGGTCCGTCACCTGCACGCTTTGGTGCGTGAAGTGCGGCCCGACTCCGAGGGGCTGCGCCGGGCGCTGGAGTTCCTGACCGAGGTGGGGCAGGCGAGCGATGCGCGGCGCCAGGAATGGGTGCTGCTGGCCGATGTGCTGGGCATCTCGACGCTGGTCGAGGACCTTGCCCACGAAGGCACCCCGGGGGCCACGCCGCAGACGGTCGCGGGGCCGTTCTACCGGGCCGACGTGCCGGACACGCCGGACGGGGCGGACATCTGTCTGGACGGGCGCGGCGAGCGGCTGGCGGTGACCGGACGGGTGCGCGGGACGGATGGCTCGGCCGTCGGCGGGGCGCGGGTCGAGGTCTGGCAGGCCAATGGCGAGGGGCTTTACGAAAACCAGGAGCCCGACCTTCAGCCCGAGTTCAACCTGCGCGGCCGGTTCCGGACGGATGGAAAGGGGACGTTCCGGTTCTTCTCGGTCAGGCCGAAGGGTTTCGGGCTGCCTTCGGACGGGCCGGTGGGGCAGCTTCTGGGCGCTCTGGGCTGCCGGCTGGAGCGCCCCGCGCATCTGCATTTCCGGGTCACCGCGCCGGGGTTCCGGACGCTGGTCACGCATGTTTTCGACCGGGCCGATCCGGCCGTCGGGCGGGATGCGCTGTTCGGGGTGAAGCCGGAGCTTCTGGGCGACTTCCGGCCGGCGGGGGACGGGCAATGGTGGCTCGACGTGGCGCTCGTGCTGGTCTCTGATGGCGGCAGGACGGAAACCACGCCGCGCGCGGGCAGGGCCGCGCCCGGCACAAGGGGGAGAGACTGACCATGTCGCGAATCAGCGGCTATCACCACCTGACGATTTCCAGCGACGGCGCGCAGGAGGACTACGACTTCTACACCAAGACGCTGGGGCTTCACTCGGTGAAGCGCACCGTGCTGTTCGACGGCACGATCCCGGTTTATCACCTCTATTACGGGGCGCGGAACGGCGATGCCTCCACGATCATCACCAGCTTTCCGTTCCGCAAGCCGGGGGTGATGGGGCGGCGGGGGACCAACCAGTCGAAGGTCATCCAAGTCGCGATCCCGGTGGGGGCCGCGTCGTTCTGGGTGGACCGGCTGAACGGGCGGGCGGTGACGGCCGCGAAGATCACCCGCTTCGGGCTGGACCGCGTGGCGTTCGAGCACCCCTGCGGCATTCCGCATGAGCTGGTCGAGAACCCCGGCGACAGGCGCGACCCGATCACCAATGACGCGCAGGGGATCGGGGCGGCGCATGGCATCCGGGGCATCTATGGCGCCGCGATCTCGGTCAGCGACCGCAGCGCGATGGACGATTTCCTGACGATCGCCCTGCCGATGAAGAAGGAAGCCGACAGCCATGAGGGGCTGGCCTATTCCGTGCCGAACGCGGGCGGCCCGCGCAGCATGGTGGAGCTGATCCACGAGCCCGACCGGCCGCAGGGCACCTGGACGCTGGCGGGCGGAACGATCCACCACATCGCGCTGAACACCGGCGACGAGGAAAACCAGCTGAAGCTGCGCGCCCATATCGAGGGGCTGGGCTTCACCGACATCTCGGAACAGAAGGACCGGATGTATTTCAAGTCCTGTTACGTCCGCAGCCCTGGCGGCGCCTTGTTCGAGATCGCGTGGTCGGTCGAGGGCGGCTGGGCCAAGGACGAGCCAGCCGACAAGATCGGCACGACGCTGGTCTTTCCGCCCTGGTTCAAGGACCGCGAGGACGAATTGCGCGCGGGCCTGGAACCGGCGGCGTTCTGAGGATGGGAGGAGGCCCCGACATCCTGTGGCATGGGTCTGCGGCTGGCGCGGGGGCCTTGTGCGTTCTCGTCCACGGCCGGGGGCAGGTGCCGGAGGACATGGTGGAGGGGGTGATCGCCCGGCTCTCCCTGCCTTGGGTGGCCTTCGCGCTGCCCCGGGCGGCGGGCAAGAGCTGGTACAAGGCCAGGGCGGCCGATCCCCTGAGCGAGGCGACGGAGGGAGAGCTGGAGCGGTCGCTGGAGGTCCTGGACGCGGCGGTACGGGCGGCGCGGGCGGCGGTGCCGGGGCGGGGGATGCTGCTGGCCGGGTTCAGCCAGGGGGCCTGTCTGGCGGTGGAATATGCCCTGCGGCGGGGGCCGTGGGACGGGGCGCTGGCGGCGCTGACGGGCGCGCGGGTGGGCAGTGCTGCGTCGGTTTCGGGGCGGCCGAGGGCGGCGCTGGGCGGGATGGAGGTGTACCTGAGCGGGGGCGACGCGGATCCGTGGATCCCGCCCCAGGCCTGGGCCGAGGCGGCGGCGGACTTCGCGGCGGCGGGGGCGCATCTGCTGGCCGAGGTGTTTCCGGGGCGCCCGCACGAAGTGTCGGGGGCCGAGATCGCGGTCGTGGGTCGGATGCTGGCGGGGCTTGCGGCAGCCGGGGGGGCGCGGAAGGCGGGATGATGCAGGGCTTCACCTTTCCGGGGCTGACCACGCGGGTGATCTTCGGGTCGGGTACCCTGAGCCAAGTGGGGGCCGAGGTCGAACGGCTGGGGCATGCCCGCGCGCTGGTGCTGACGACGCCGCACCAGAGGGCCGAGGGCGAGGCGCTGGCGGCGCGGATCGGCGGGCTGTCGGCGGGGGTGTTCGCGGGGGCGGCGATGCACACGCCGGTCGAGGTGACGGAAACGGCGCTCGCCGCCTATCGCGACTGCGGGGCGACCTGTGTGGTGTCGCTGGGCGGGGGGTCCACCACCGGGCTTGGCAAGGCCATCGCCACACGGACGGGGGCGGATCAGGTGGTGATCCCGACGACTTATGCCGGGTCGGAGATGACCGACATCCTGGGCGAAACCCAAGGCGGGGCGAAGACCACGCGGCGCGACCCTTCGATCCGGCCCGAGACGGTGATCTATGACGTCGACCTGACGCTGAGCCTGCCGGTGGGGCTGACCGTGACCTCGGGGCTCAATGCCATCGCGCATGCGGCCGAGGCCATGTATGCGCCGGACCGCAACCCGATCATCGAGCTGATGTGCCGGGATGCGTTGGCGGCGTTCAAGGCGGGGCTGCCGGTGCTGGCCGGTAATCCGTCCGACAGGGCCGCCCGCGCGCAGGCGCTTTATGCGGCGTGGCTGTGTTCCACCGCGCTCGGCTATGTGTCGATGGCGCTGCACCACAAGCTGGCGCATGTTCTGGGGGGCACGTTCAACACGCCGCATGCCGAGACGCATGCGATCCTTCTGCCGCATACGGTGGGGTTCAATGCGGGTGCGGTGCCGGAGTTGCTGGCGCCTGTCGCGGTCGTCTTCGGGGGCACGGCGGGCGGGGGATTGTGGGACTTCGCGCAGTCCGTCGGGGCGCCGCTGGCGCTGCGGGAGCTTGGCCTGACCGAGGCCGATCTTGACCGCGCCGCGAAAATCGCCGTCGCCAATCCCTACCAGAACCCGCGCCCCTTCGCGCAACCCGACATCCGCGCCCTGCTGCAGGCGGCCTGGGAGGGCCGCCGGCCTGACTGAGAACCTGACAACGACAACCGGGAGGAAACACCATGTTCACCAGACGGAAGTTCCTGAGCACCACCGCCGCCACGGGCCTTGGTGTCGCCGCCACCGGCCTTGCCGCGCCCGCCATCGCCCAGGGCGCGAAGATCAGGCTGGGCTATGTCAGCCCGCAGTCGGGGCCGCTCGCGGGCTTTGCCGAGAGCGATGCCTACAACATCGCGGCCTTCGCGGCGACCGAGGCGGGCAAGAACTTCGAGGTCATCGTCAAGGACAGCCAGTCGAACCCCAACCGCGCGGCCGAGGTGGCCAAGGAGCTGATCGTCGATGACGAGATCGACATGATGATCGTGGCCTCCACCCCCGAGACGACCAACCCGGTCGCCACCACCTGCGAGGCCGAGGGCATGCCCTGCCTGTCCACCAAGGCGCCGTGGCAGCCCTGGTTCATCGGCCAGCAGGGAAATCCGGGCGACCCCACCAGCTGGAAACCCTTCACCTATGCCTATCACTACTTCTGGGGGCTGGAGGACGTGATCGCCGTCTTCACCAACCTCTGGAACCAGATCGACACCAACAAGACGGTGGGCGGGCTGTTCCCGAACGACGCCGACGGCAACGCCTGGGGCAACCCGGATGTGGGCGTCGGGCCGGGCTTCAAGGCCGCCGGTTACAGCCTGACCGACCCCGGCCGCTACCAGAACCTCAGCGACGATTTCTCCGCCCAGATCAACGCCTTCAAGGCTGCGAACTGCGAAATCGTGACCGGCGTGGTGATCCCGCCCGACTTCACCACCTTCTGGAACCAGGCCAAGCAGCAGGGCTTCAACCCCAAGGCCGCGACGGTGGCGAAGGCCATCCTCTTCCCGCAGTCGGTCGAGGCTTTGGGCGCGGCCGGGCACAACCTGTCTTCCGAGGTCTGGTGGGCGAAGACCCATCCCTTCAAGTCCTCGCTGACCGGGCAGTCCTGCGCGGACCTTGCCGACGACTTCACAACCAAGACCGGGCGTCCCTGGACCCAGCCCATCGGGTTCATCCATTCGCTCTTCGAGATTTCGGCGAACGTGATGGGGCGGGTCAGCGACGTTGCCGACGCCGATGCGGTGGCGGCGGCGATCGCGGCGACGGACCTCGATACGATGGTGGGCAAGATCGCCTGGAACGGCGCGGGCCTGCCGCCCTTTGCCGCGAAGAACGTGACGAAGACGCAGCTAGTTGGCGGCCAGTGGCGGCGCAAGGACGACGGGACCTTCGATCTGGTCGTGGTGGACAACAAGACCGCGCCGAACATTCCGACCGGCGGCACGATGGAGGCGCTGGGCTGACACGGCGCTTGTCGGTCCCTGACGGTCCCTCCTCGCTGGCGAAGCAAGGGGGGCCGGAAGGACCGATGAGCGGCCCGTCGGGCGCCTGCCATGACCGCGATCCTGTCGCTTTCCTCGGTCACGAAATCCTTCGGGGCCCTCAAGGTCACCGATGCGGTGACGTTCGAGGTCGCGAAGGGCGAGGCTTTGGGCATCATCGGGCCGAACGGGGCGGGGAAGTCGACGTTGTTCAACCTGATTGCCGGGAACCTGGCGCCCGACCAGGGGACCATCGCCTTCCGCGGGCAGGACGTGACGCGGCTGCCCGCGATGGCCCGGGTGCGGATGGGGGTGGGGCGGAGCTTCCAGATCCCGCAGCCCTTCGAGGGGCTGACGGTGTTCGAGAACCTTGTCGTTGCCGCCGCCTTCGGGCGGGGGCTGTCGGAACGCGCGGTGCACGGCGTCTGCGCCGACATCCTCGACCGGACCGGGCTTGCCCGCCGCGCCAACGTTCCGGCGGGGCAGCTGTCGCTTCTGGAACGCAAGCGCCTGGAACTGGCGCGGGCGATGGCGACCGGTCCGGAGTTGCTGCTGCTCGACGAGATCGCGGGGGGGCTGACCGAGGGGGAGTGCCAGGCGCTGGTCGGGACCATCCGGGCGCTGCACGGGCAGGGGACCACCATCGTCTGGATCGAACATGTCCTGCATGCGCTGACCTCGGTGGTGACGCGGCTTGTGGTGCTGGACTTCGGGCGGGTGATCGGGGTGGGCGAGCCGGGCGCGATCATGGCGTCGAAAGAGGTGCGGGAAATCTATCTGGGGATCGAGGCATGAGTTTCCTCGAAACCCGCGCCCTTCACGCCCGCTACGGCGATTTCCGGGCGCTCTTCGGGATCGACCTCGAGGTGGCGCGCGGCGAGACGGTGGCGATCATCGGGGCGAACGGCGCGGGCAAGACGACGCTGATGCGGTCGGTCGCGGGGGTGCTGCGCAACGGCCGGGACGAGGTGGTCTGGAAGGGCGAAGCCATCGGCGATCTGCCGGCGGAAGAGGTGATGACCAGGGGCATCGCGATGGTGCCCGAGGGGCGCAAGCTCTTCCCGTCGCTGACGGTCGAAGAGAACCTGCTGATCGGCGCGCATGTGCGGCGGGTGGCGGGGCCGTGGTCGCTGGAGGCGGTCTATCGGCTTTTCCCGATCCTGCGCGAGCGGCGGGGCAGTCCCGGGACGGCTTTGTCGGGGGGCCAGCAGCAGATGGTGGCGATCGGGCGGGCGCTGATGTCGAACCCCGAGCTTCTGCTCTGCGATGAGATCAGCCTCGGCCTCGCCCCCGTGGTGATCCGCGACATCTATGCGGCGCTGCCGCGGATCAAGGAGGGCGGCGCCTCGGTGGTGATCGTCGAGCAGGATATCGGCAAGGCTTTGGCGGTGGCCGACCGGGTCTATTGCCTGATGGAGGGGCGGGTGACGCTGGCCGGGCGGCCGGGGGAGCTGACGCGGGCGGCGATCCATGATGCGTATTTCGGGGCGGGTGGGGGCTCTGCCCCCGCGGCACCGGCCGAAGGGGCCGATGCCGCCCCTCCGGGATATTTGGGCCGAGCCGAAAGGGCGGAGGCATGATCTGGCTCGATACCTTGGTGCAGGGGGTGCTTCTGGGCGGGCTTTACGCGCTGTTCGCGGCGGGGCTGAGCCTGGTCTTCGGGATCATGCGGCTGGTCAATCTTGCGCATGGCGACATGATCGTGGGGGCGGCGTTCCTGATCCTGATCCTGGTCACCCTGCTGGGGCTGAACCCGTTCCTGGCGGCGCTGGTGGCGGCGCCGGTGATGTTCGCGGCCGGGTGGGTGTTGCAGCGCCATGTGCTGAACCGGACTTTGGGGCCGGATATCCTGCCGCCCTTGCTGGTGACCTTCGGGTTGTCGGTGGCGTTGCAGAACGCGATGCTGCAGGGGTTCAGCGCGGACAGCCGGCGGATACCGGGCGGGTGGCTGGAGACGGCGTCGGTCGATCTGGGGCCGGTGACGGTGGGGATCGCGCCGCTCATGACGTTCCTGACGGCGGTGGCGGTGATCGTGGTGTTGAACCGGGTATTCTACCGCACCGCTCTGGGCCGCGCGTTCCGCGCCACCTCGGACGACGTGACCACGGCGCGGCTGATGGGCATCCGGCCGGGGAACGTGTTCGCCGTCGCCACGGGGATCGCGATGGTGGTGGTGACGATTGCCGCGCTGTACCTGGGGATGCGGGCGAACTTCGATCCCTCGATCGGCCCGGCGCGGCTGATCTATGCCTTCGAGGCGGTGATCATCGGCGGGCTTGGCAGCCTCTGGGGCACGCTGGCGGGCGGGATCATCATCGGCGTGGCGCAGACCGTGGGGGCGGCGGTGAACCCGGAATGGCAGATACTCGCGGGGCATCTGGCGTTCCTGATCGTTCTGCTGGTGCGACCGCGCGGGCTCTTCCCACGGGCGGTGGACTGATGGGCGAGGCGTCCCTGCGCGTTGTCACCCGCACCCGGGCGGGCACCGTCGCGGGCATCGGCGCGCTGGCGCTGGTCGGCCTGGCGGTGGCGCTGCCGGCCTTTGCCGGGCGGAGCCTGATCCAGGACATGTTCTTCATCCTGACGATGCTGACGCTGGCGCAGTTCTGGAACCTTCTGGCCGGGTATGGCGGGCTGGTCAGCGTCGGCCAGCAGGCCTTTGTCGGCATCGGCGCCTATGCGATGTTCGCCTGCGTGATCCTGTGGGGGTCTGACCCCGTTCCGGCGATCCTGGCGGGGGGCGTCGCGGCGCTTTGCCTGGCCGTGCCCGCCGCCTGGTTCGCGTTCCGCCTGCAAGGCGCCTATTTCGCCATCGGCACCTGGGTCATCGCCGAGGTGACGCGGCTGCTGGTCGCGCAGTGGAAGGCGCTGGGCGGCGGCACCGGCACCAGCCTGCCGCGCGAGGCGACGTCGGACATCATGGGGGTCGCCTGGGTCCGCGCCGTCTTCGACGTGCGCGAGGCGGCGGCGCGGGACATCCTCGCCTATTGGCTGGCGCTGGCGCTGGCGGTGGCGACGATGGCGGGCATCTACGCGCTTCTGCGCAGCCGCAACGGGCTGGCGCTGGCGGCGGTGCGGGACAATACGGAGGCGGCGAAGTCGGTGGGCGTCGATGCGGGGCGCGTCAAGTGGATCGTGTTCCTGGTGGCGGCCTTCGGCACCGGGCTGACCGGGGCGCTGAGCTACGTGCAGACCGCGCGGATTTCGCCCGACGCGGCCTTCAATGTCACGCAGTGGACGGCCTATGTGATCTTCATCGTGGTGATCGGCGGGATCGGCACGATCGAGGGGCCGATCCTGGGCGTGATCGTGTTCTGGGCCTTGCAGACGGCCTTCGCCGATTTCGGGGCCTGGTACCTGATGGCGCTGGGGCTGATCGGCATCGTGGTGATGCTCTTCGCGCCGAGAGGGCTTTGGGGCCTGATCTCGGCCCGGACCGGCATCGAGCTTTTCCCGATCAGGCGCCGCCTGATCCGGGGTGGATAGCAGGGGAGGTGGCCTGATGGCCGACATTTCGACAGACGTTCTGATCATCGGCACCGGCCCGGCGGGGTCGGCCTCGGCGGCGCTTCTGTCGTCTTGTGGCGTCGAGAACCTGGTGATCAACCGCTATCGCTGGCTTGCCAACAGCCCCCGCGCGCACATCACCAACCAGCGCACCATGGAGGTGCTGCGCGATCTGGGGCGCGAGGTCGAGGACGAGGCCTATCTCTACGCCACGCCGAACACGCTGATGGGCAACAACGTCTTCTGCACCTCGCTGGCCGGAGAGGAGCTGGGGCGGCTGCCGACCTGGGGGACGCATCCCCTGTCGGCGGCGGAGCATGCGCTGTCCTCGCCCACAAGGATGAACGACCTGCCGCAGACCTTCATGGAGCCTTTGCTGTTCAAGACCGCCTGTTCGCGGGGCACGCAAAGCCGCATGAGCACGGAATACCTGCGCCATGAGCAGGATGCCGAGGGGGTGACGACGACGGTGCTGGACCGGCTGACGGGCCGGGAGATGACGATCCGGTCGAAGTACCTGATCGGGGCGGACGGGGGCAACAGCCTTGTCGCCGAGCACGCGGGGATTCCGCTGGAAGGGCAGATGGGGGTCGCGGGGTCGATCAACCTGCTGTGCAAGATGGACCTGTCGAAGTACGTCGCCCACCGGCCGAGCGTGCTTTACTGGGTGATGCAGCCCGGCTCGAACGTCGGCGGCATCGGCATGGGGGTCGTGCGCATGGTCCGGCCCTGGAACGAGTGGCTGATCATCTGGGGCTATGACATCAGCCAGCCCCGGCCGGAACTGACCGACGATCAGGCGAAGGCGATCATCCGCAGCCTCGTCGGCGACGAGGAGATCGGGATCGAGATGACCGGGATCAGCTACTGGACGGTCAACAACGTCTACGCCACGCGGATGCAGGCGGGCCGCGTCTTCGTCATGGGCGACGCCGCGCACCGGCATCCGCCGTCGAACGGGCTTGGTTCGAATACGTCAATCCAGGATGCCTTCAACCTGGGCTGGAAGCTGGCGGCGGTTCTGAAAGGGCAAGCGGGGGCCGGACTGCTGGACAGCTTCTCGACCGAGCGGGCGCCGGTTGCGAAGCAGATCGTGACCCGCGCCAACAAGTCGATCCCGGAATTCGGGCCGATCTTCGAGGCGCTCGGGATGGACGGGTCGCTGGACCACACGAAGATCGGCGCGAACATGGCCGCGCGCTGCGATGCCACGCCCGAGGGCGAGGCGCGGCGCGCGGCGCTCAGGGCCGCCATCGCCTACAAGAAGTACGAATTCGACGCGCACGGGGTCGAGATGAACCAGCGCTACAAGTCGGCCGCCATCGTGACGGACGGGCAGCCGGAGCCGGTCTTCGACCGCGACGAGGAACTGCACTACCAGCCCACCACCTGGCCCGGCGCGCGGCTGCCGCATGCCTGGGTCTGGGACCGGCACGGCAACCGGCTTTCCTCGCTGGACCTGACGGGGGGCGGGCGCTTCACGCTGATCACCGGGATCGGGGGTGAGGGGTGGATCGCGGCCGCCGCGAAGGCGGGCGCGGCGCTGGGCCTCGATATCCGCACCCATCTGGTCCATCCGCGCGGCGAGGTCCGTGATCACGCCGGCGACTGGGCGCGGGCGAGCGAAATCGGCGAGTCGGGCTGCCTGCTGGTCCGTCCCGACCAGCATGTCTGCTGGCGCGCCCCGGCCCTGACCGGATCGCCGCTGGCGGACCTGACCCGCGTTCTGACTTCCATCCTTTCCCGCTGAAGGAGGCATCCGATGGCCGACGCACACGAACAGGGTTATTTCACCGAAGAGAATTCGGCCGAGGTCGTCACCGGGCGGAACCGGAACGCCAGGGACCAGCGGCTGAAGGAGGTGATGCGGGTCGTTACCCGGCACCTGCACGCGGCGGTGAAGGAAATCGAGCCGACGCAGGAGGAATGGCTGAACACCATCCTGTTCCTGACCGGGGTCGGGCACAAATGCACCGACTGGCGGCAGGAATACATCCTGCTGTCCGACACGCTCGGCGTGTCGATGCTGGTCGATGCGATCAACAACCGCAAACCCTCGGGCGCCTCGCCCTCGACGGTGCTCGGGCCCTTCCATGTGCCGGATGCGCCGGAACTGCCGATGGGGGCGAACATCTGCCTGGATGGCAAGGGCGAGCCGATGCGGCTGTCGGGGCGGATCGTGGACACGAAGGGCAAGCCCATCGCCGGGGCGAAGCTGGACGTCTGGCAGGCCAATGACGAAGGCTTCTATGACGTGCAGCAAAAGGGCATCCAGCCCGACTTCAACCTGCGCGGCGTCTTCCGCACCGGGGCGGACGGGGCCTATTCCTTCCGCGCGGTGAAGCCGAAGTTCTACCCGATCCCGGATGACGGGCCGGTGGGAAAGATGCTGGCGGCTCTTGGCCGCCACCCGTTCCGGCCCGCGCATTTCCACTACATCATCGAGGCCGAGGGCCATGACCGGCTGGTCACGCATATCTTCGACCCCGCCGATCCCTACATCGACAGCGACGCGGTCTTCGGGGTGAAGAAGGAGCTTCTGGCCGATTTCGTAAAGGTCACCGACCCCGCCAGGATCGCCGAGGCGGGATTCGACAAGCCCTTCTACGATGTCCGTTTCGACTTCGTCCTGTCGGGGGGCGGGACGTGACATTGGTGGCCGGCAAGCCCTGCATCATCTGCGTGGCGATCACCGGGTCACTGCCCCGCAAGGCCGACAACCCGGCGGTGCCGATCACCGTGGCCGAGCAGGTGGAAAGCACCCAGGAGGCGTTCGAGGCGGGGGCGTCGATCGTGCACGCCCACGTGCGCAATGACGACGAAAGCCCCAGCGCCGATCCGGAGAAGTTCGCGCGCCTGCTGGAGGGGCTGCGGGCCCACTGCCCGGGGATGATCGTGCAGTTCTCGACCGGCGGGCGGTCGGGGGCGGGGCGGGCGCGCGGCGCGATGCTGCCCTTGCGGCCCGACATGGCCTCGCTCAGCGTGGGGTCGAACAACTTCCCTACCCGGGTCTACGAAAACCCGCCCGATCTGGTGGACTGGCTGGCCGCCGAAATGCTCAAGTACGATGTGAAGCCCGAGGTGGAAGCCTTCGATCTGTCGCATATCGTGCAGGCCGCGCGGATGCAGGGCGACGGGCGGCTGAAGGCGCCGGCCTATGTGCAGTTCGTGATGGGCGTGAAGAACGCCATGCCGGCGGACCGGCCGATCTTCAACTTCTACATCGAGACGCTGCGCCGTCTGAGCCCGGGGTCGGA
>JBJXFU010000126.1:0-12984 GCA_046155885.1 Paracoccaceae bacterium | reverse complement strand
GACCGGATGCCGATGCTCTGGACCCATGGGGTGAACACCGGGCGGATCACGATGAACGAATTCGTCGCGGTTACCTCAACGAACATCGCCAAGATATTGAACTGCTACCCGAAAAAGGGTGCGGTGCTGGTGGGGGCGGATGCCGACCTGGTGGTCTGGGACCCGAAGAAGACGAAGACGATCAGCGCGAAGACCCAGCAGTCGGCCATCGACTACAACGTCTTCGAGGGGAAAAAGGTGAAGGGCCTGCCGCGGTTCACGCTGACGCGGGGGGTGGTGGCGATCGAGGACGGCGCGGTGAAGACCCGCGAAGGTCATGGGCAGTTCGTGGCGCGCGAGCCGAACGGGGCGGTGAACCGGGCGCTGACGGCCTGGAAGGACCTTACGGCGCCGAGGCCGGTGGTGCGGACGGGCGTGCCGGCGAGCGGGGTGTGAATATCACGGACGGACAGGTGTTGCGCATTCGGTCACGGTCAGCGCGCGCTCCGGGTGGGCGGAGGCTTCCGTCACTCCGAGACGAGAGCTTCCAGCTCCGGCAAAAGCACCACGCTCTCCTGCTCGTGCGGGTCGGTCCGGGCGATGACCGCGCGCGCCACCCCCGGCCCCGGGTTGAAGGGCAGGTGCGGCATGTCGGCGGGGATATAGAGAAGCTCGCCCTCGGCGATTTCCATCCGGTTTTCCAGCCGCGGCCCCCAGTACATCACCGTCGTCCCCTCCAGCGCGTAGATCGCGGTTTCGTGCGTGGCGTGCTTGTGCGCCTTGGCGCGGCCGCCCGGGGGGATGCTCAGAAGATGCATGCAGATCGCCTGCGAACCCGTTGTTTCCTTGGAAATTCCCTCGAAATAACTGAACCCCTGCTTGCCCGCATAGGTGGAGCCGGGGCGAAGCTTGCGGCAGGGGTTGGCGGGCGCGGGCATGGGGGGGGCTCCGGTCGGATGGCCGGCATCATGTCACGTCCCGGCCCTGGCGGGGAGCGGGAATGAGCGGCGGGCTTGTCCTTTTCCGGTCGGCCTGCGTCCTGGTCTTCGCCTATGCGGCGGCCTGCGCTTCGGTGTCGGCGATGTATCTCGGTTTCACGGGCGCGGGGCTGGGCGGGTTGGCGCGCGCCTTCGTGACGGGTACGCTGATCGCGGCGGCGACGGCGCTGCCCGGATACGTCGTGCTGCGGCTTTCGCTCTACGCGACCGGCAGCCGCCAGCTTTGGCGCTTTGCGCTGGCCGGGGCGCTCAACGGGCTGATCGCACTGGGGATTTTCGCCGCGCGGCCGGTTTTTGATTGGTACTTCGTCGGGATGGGCCTTGTCGCGGGGTCGGTGTATTGGTGGGTCGAGCGATGGCTCCGCGAGGCGATGAGGACGGAATGAAGGATACCCAGAACGTCGCGCCCGAGGTGATCGCGGCCAAGGGGCTGGGGCTGACCTTTGCCACAGGCGACGGGCCCGTGACCGCGCTGACCAGCGTCAACCTATCGATTTCAAAGGGGGAATTTGTCAGCTTCATCGGGCCGTCGGGCTGCGGCAAGACCACTTTCCTGCGCTGCGTGGCGGCGCTGGAGAGCCCGACCGAGGGGACCCTGACCGTCAACGGCATGGCCCCGGACGCGGCGCGGCGGGCGCGGGCTTATGGCTATGTGTTCCAGGCGGCGGGGCTTTATCCGTGGCGGACGATCGCGGGGAACGTGCGGCTTCCGCTTGAAATCATGGGATTTTCCAGGGCGGAGCAGGAGGAGAGGGTGGCCCGGGTGCTGAAGCTGGTCGAGCTGGACGGCTTCGCGGGCAAGTTCCCCTGGCAGCTTTCGGGGGGCATGCAGCAGCGCGCCTCGATCGCCCGGGCGCTGGCCTTCGACGCGGACATCCTGCTGATGGACGAACCCTTCGGCGCGCTCGACGAAATCGTCCGCGACCGGCTCAACGAAGAGCTGCTGAAGCTCTGGTCAACGACCGGAAAAACAACACTTTTCGTCACCCATTCGATCCCCGAGGCGGTGTACCTTTCCACCCGGATCGTGGTCATGTCGCCGCGCCCGGGGCGGATTACGGACGTGATCGAAAGCACCCTGCCGCGCGACCGGCCGCTGGATATCCGTGACAGCGCGGAGTTCATCCGCATCGCGCACCGGGTGCGCGAGGGCCTCAGAGCGGGGCATGGCGATGAGGTCTAGGGGGCGTAGCACAGCCGTAGTTTCCGCGTATTACACGCGTAGTACATCCGTAGCTACGGGCGTAGCTACGGGCGAAGCTACGGGCGAAGCTACGGGTCCGGCCGGGGCACGACGGTTCGTGTGCCTGCCCGGGGGGGGCCGTCGAGGGTCCGCGCAGTCCGCCGTGGAGCTTTGCCCGTGACTGACCAAGGTGCGTATCCGGGTCAGTGCGAAAGCGCGGGGCGGGGTTAGGATGGCGGCGGGGTCGATCCTGTGGCTGTGCGCGGCGATGGCGGTCTTTGTTGGCGCAAATTCCGTGCTGCGCACCTATGCGGGGGGCGGCGCGGTCTGGGTGCTGGTGGCGGCGCTCTGCCTCTTCTCGCTCGGCAACCTGATGATGGTGCGGCTGATGCGGGAAAGCGGGCTGGCGCTGGCGATCTCGGTTTCGTCGGTCGTGCAGCTGGTGCTGATTTCGCTGGTCGCCGTGGTGTTTTTCGGGGAACGGCCGACGGCCTTGCAACTGGCGGGAATGGCGCTGGGCGTGGTGGCGGTGGGGATGATCGCCTGGCCGCAGGGGGGGCGGGGATGAGGGAAGACGAAGACGGACCGGGGGATGTGATCGCGTTCTGGTTTCCGGACGGGGCAGACCCGACCGAAGAGGAGCACCTGCGGCTTTGGAGCTGGCGGATGCGGGGCGGCGCGCATGAGGCGGTGCTGGCGCGGTTCTCCGGCCTGACGGAACGCGCCGCGTCGGGGGCGCTCGACCACTGGGCGGAGACACCGGAGGGCCGGCTTGCGCTGATCCTGATCCTCGACCAGTTCACGCGTTCGGTCTGGGCGGGCACGGCGCGGGCCTTTTCGTGCGATGCGAAGGCGCGCGAGCTTTGCCTTGAGGGGATCGCGAACGGGCATTTCGATGCGTTGGTGAATGTCTGGCAGAAGGCCGCCTTCAAGATTCCGCTTGAGCACTGCGAATGCCCTGACCATCTCGTCAATCTCGACCTCGCCATCGCCATTGCCGACCGGCTGGCCGGCGAGGCGCCGGAAGGGTTGCGGCAGGCTTATGCAATGGGTGCGGGGCAACCCCGGCTGCACCGGGCCGTGATCGAACGGTTCGGACGGCATCCGCACCGCAACGCGCTGCTCAGGCGCGAAAGCACCGCCGAGGAGCAGGCCTACCTCGCGACGGGCGACTTTCCGCACACGACCAGGATATCGCTGCCGGGAAGCGATACCTGATGGGCAAGTCAGCCCCCATCCTGACCGTCCTTACCGCGCTCGTCGTCCTCTGGTACGGCGGGTCGGTCCTGATGAACGCGCAATGGACCTACGATCAGGCCGAGCGCGCCGGAACGACCGTGACCTTCGCCGAGGTCCTCCGCGACACGATGGTCCAGGACCGCCCGGTGGTGCCGGCCCCGCATCAGGTCGCGGCCGAGCTTTGGAAGGGCATCGCCGGGCAGAAGGTCACCTCGAAGCGCAGCCTCGTCTGGCACGGCTATGTGACGCTGACGGCGACCTTCACCGGGTTCCTGATGGGCACGGCGCTGGGGATGATCATGGCGGTGGGGATCGTACGGTTCCGGACGCTCGACATGTCGCTGATGCCCTGGGCGATCATCAGCCAGACGATTCCGATCGTGGCGATCGCGCCGATGATCGTGGTGCTGTCCAACTCGCTGGGCCTGGGCGAGCGGCTGGGGATCGACAACCGGCTGGTGTCGAAGACCATCATCGCGGCCTATCTGAGCTATTTCCCGGTGCTGGTGGGCATGATCAAGGGGCTGCGGTCGCCCGACGCGATGCAGCTCGACCTCTTGCGGACCTACGGCGCGAGCCAGGGCCAGACCTTCCGCAAGCTGCGCCTCCCCGCCTCGATGCCGTATTTCTTCGCCTCGCTGAAGGTCGCGGTGGCGGCGAGCCTTGTCGGCGCCATTGTCGGCGAGTTGCCGACCGGGGCGGTCGAGGGCCTGGGGGCGCGGATGCTGGTGGGCAGCCAGTTCGGCGAGCCGATGATCATGTGGGCCGCGCTTTTCGCCGCGGCGATCCTGGCCGGGGCGCTGATCTTCGCGGTCGGGCTGATCCAGAGGCTGGCGGACCGGCGGATGGGGGTCGGGCCGTGAGCTGGCTCTGGTGGGGGATCGGGTTCTGGCTTGCCGCCTGGGGGGCGAACGTCTGGCTTGCCAGGTCCGCCCGGGCCGGGACGCGGGCGGTGCGCATCCTGGTGCCGGTGCTGTTCGGGGCGGCGGTGCTGGTCTTGTGGGAAAGCGTGGTGCGGGTCTTCGCGGTGAACGTGGTGATCCTGCCCGCGCCGAGCGTGATCTGGGAGACGATCCGGACCAGCCTGCCGGTGCTGGGCGAGGACGTGACGCAGACGATCCTGAAGGGCGCGCTTTCGGGTTACCTGATCGGTTGCGGGGCGGCGGTTCTGGTTGCGGTGCTGATCGACCGCTCGCCCTTCCTGCAGCGGGGCCTCTTGCCGGTGGGCAACTTCGTCGCCGCGCTGCCCGTCGTCGGCATCGCGCCGATCCTGGTCATGTGGTTCGGCTTCGACTGTCAGTCGAAAGCCGCGGTGGTGGTGGTGATGGTGTTCTTCCCGGTCCTGGTGAACGCGGTGGCGGGGCTGGCGCAGACCGAGCGGATGCAGCGCGACCTGATGGCGACCTGGGGGGCGGGCTACTGGCAGGCGATGTGGAAGCTCAGGCTGCCCGCCGCCATGCCCTTCATCTTCAACGGGCTGAAGATCGCCACCACGCTGGCGCTGATCGGTGCGATCGTGGCGGAATTCTTCGGCTCGCCCACCCGCGGCATGGGTTTCCGCATCTCGACCGCTGTCGGGCAGCTTGCGCTTCCGCTCGTCTGGGCCGAGATTGCGGTGGCGGCCCTGGCCGGTTCGGCGTTCTACGGGCTCGTGGCGCTCATCGAACGAAGCGTCACGTTCTGGCATCCCTCGCAACGGGGGCGGGGGTAATGAGGGTGATGACAACAAGGAGGTACTGCGCATGAAGAAGATACTGGGAACGGTCCTGTTGGCCGGTCTGTGGGCGACCGGGGGCCTTGCGGCCGACGATGTGAAGCTGCAGCTGAAATGGGTCACCCAGGCCCAGTTTGCGGGCTACTATGTCGCCAAGGCGAAGGGCTTCTACGACGAGGAGGGGCTGAACGTCACGATCCTTCCCGGCGGGCCCGACATCGCGCCGACGCAGGTGATCGCGGGCGGCGGAGCGGATGTGACGGTGGAGTGGATGCCCGCCGCACTCGCCGCGCGCGAGAAGGGGTTGCCCTTGGTCAACATCGCGCAGCCCTTCAAGTCGTCGGGCATGATGCTGACCTGTCTGAAAGAGACAGGGATCACCGCGCCCACCGACTTCAAGGGCAAGGTGCTGGGCGTCTGGTTCTTCGGCAACGAGTATCCCTTCCTGAGCTGGATGAGCCAGCTTGGCCTGCCGACGGCCGGCGGCGCGGACGGGGTCGAGGTGCTGAAGCAGGGCTTCAACGTCGATCCGCTCTTGCAGAAGCAGGCCGCCTGCATCTCGACCATGACCTACAACGAGTACTGGCAGGTGATCGACGCCGGGATCGCGCCCGAGGACCTGGTGACCTTCAAATACCAGGACATGGGCGTGGCGACGATGGAGGACGGGCTTTACGCGCTTGAGGACAACCTCAAGGATCCGGCCTTCGCCGACAAAATGGTGCGCTTCGTGCGCGCCTCGATGAAGGGCTGGAAATACGCCGAGTCGAACCCGGACGAGGCGGCGATGATCGTGCTCGAGAACGACCAGACCGGGGCGCAGACCGAGAACCACCAGAAGCGGATGATGGGCGAGATCGCCAAGCTGACGGCGGGCTCGAACGGGGCGCTCGATCCGGCGGATTTCGACCGGACGGTGGCGACGCTGATGGCGGGCGGGTCCGACCCGGTGATCACCAAGGCGCCGGAAGGGGCCTGGACGCACGAGATCACGGACAAGGCGCTGCAATAGGCGGCTGTCCGGCGGAAACCCTGGGGGGCGCGGGCCGGGGGGTCCGCGCCCCCTTTCCGTTCCGGCGGGATGGGGGTCGATCCCGCTGCGACGGCGCGGCGAGGGCGCCTTTCCCCTTGCGGCGCGGGACGGTTCCGGGTCTATCCTTTCGCCGGAAACCAGCGGCTGGGCGGACGGGTATGCGGCAGGATCGGTCATCGGGGTCGGGGCGGGTGGCAGGGCGGATTGAGAGGCGGATTGCCGGGCCGGCTGCCGGTCTGGCGCTGCTGGCCGCGCTGGCCGCCTGCACCCGCGATCCGCCGCGGGTGACCGAGTGCCTGGGCAACGTCCCCGCCGCCGAGCGCAGCAAGGATGTCGCGCCGCCCAACTGCGACCCGGTCCTGCCCGGCGTTCCTCAGCCCTCGGCCGCGCCGCTGGACGCGACGGCGCCGGCGCCCGCCCCCGGGGCCTGAAAGGGCCGCAGGATGTTTGCCTGCCTCGGCGCGCGGCGCGCCAGGCCGGATCGTGGCGCCGTTTGCGGCGGCGGGGAATGGCGGGCGGCGGTAAATGCCGTAAATCCGGTTCATCCCTGATGTAAATCGCGGCACGGAAAGGTGGGGCGGATGGCGCGGACGGCGCTGACGGGCACGCGGATCCGCGAAGGGCGGATGCTCGCCGGGGTCCGGCAGGCCGACCTTGCCCGTGCCTCCGGAATCTCGGCTGCCTGTCTCAACCTGATCGAGCACAACCGCCGCGTCGCCGGGCCCGGCGCATCCGCCGCCTGAGGCCGAGCGCATCGAGGAATTCGCGTCGCGCTTTCCCGGCTGGGCAGGTCTTCTGGCCGACCGGCAGGAAAGGCTCGCCGCGCTGGGCCGCAGTGTCGAGGCGCTGTCGGAGCGGATGACGCATGGCCCGCACCTGTCGGCGGCGCTGATCGAGGTGGTATCGGCCATCACCTCGGTGCGCTCGACCGCCGCGATTCTGGCCGACACCGAGTACATCGAGCCGGAATGGCGGCGGCGGTTCCACCTGAACCTGGCGGCCGACAGCGAGCGGCTGACCGAGGCGGCGGCGGCGCTGACGGCCTATCTCGATTCGCTGCAGGAACCCGGAACCGCCGTGACCTCGCCGCAGGAAGAGGCCGAGGCCCGGCTGGCCGGGCGGGGTTGGCACATCGCCGAACTTGAGGGGCCCGAAGCCGGTTCGCCCGGGCGGGTGGCGGAGGCGGCGCGCGATCTGTCGACGCAGGCGGTGCGGGCGCTGGCCGCAGACCATGCGGCGCGCTACCGGCGGGACGCCGAGGCGCTGCCGCTGGCCCGCTTCCGCGCGGCGCTGGCGGAAACCGGGCCGGACCCGGCGGCGCTGGCCGCCCGTTTCGGGACCGGCCTTGCCCCGGTGCTGCAGCGGCTGGCATCGCTGCCGCCGCAGAGCGGGCGCGATCACCTTCCGCCGCCCGCCCGCCGGGTTCGCGCTGCCGCGCTTCGGCGCGGGCTGCCCGCTCTGGCCGCTGTACGAGGCGCTGCGGCGGCCGGGCGAGCCGGTGCGCGCGCGGCTCGAAATGGCGGGCCTGGTGCCGCGCCGCTTCCCCGCCTTCGCGGTGGCCGAGCTGCGGGGGCCGGCGGGGTTCGACGCGCCGCCGCCGGTCGAGGCGACGATGCTGGTCCTGCCCGACACCGGTCCGACACCGGCCCGACACCTGCCGGCGCGCGCCCCGTGGGCCCGGCCTGCCGCATCTGCGCCCGTGCCGCCTGGACGTCGCGGCGCGAGCCCTCGATCATGGCCGGGGGCACCTGAGGACGGGCGGGGGGGGGCGCTCTGCCCCCCGACCGGCCGGGCTGCGGGCCAGCCCCCCCGGGATACCTGCGCCAGGATGAAGGACCGGGCAGGGCGCTGCGGCGGAACCGTTGGCTTTTGACAGGGCAGGGCGTGCCGGAGATAGTCCGGGAGGGCGGCGCGGGCGGGCTCCGGACGGCCTGGGGCGCGCCCTGCGGGTCCGGGGCTTGCACGGCGTCGCAAGACCCGGGGGGGGAGGACGGATGCCGGACAGAAGGGCGGGGCGCAGGTCCGGCGCGGCGGAGGCGGCCGGTGAGGCCGCCGGGGCGCCCGCGTTTCCTGGCGCGCGGACCCTACCGCCGGAGGCGGGTGGCGGACGCCGCCCGCGCGCTGCCTTTCGCCGCCGCCTTCCTGTTCTTCCTGCCCATCCTCTGGGTGCCGGCCGGCGCGCCGGGGGCCGACACCGCGCGGGCCGCCGTCAATCTGTTCCTCTGCTGGTCGGCGGGCCTTACTGGCGGGGCGCCACCCGGGCGGGGGCGGCGACGGGGCTGGTGGCGGGGTTCCTGGCCTGGCTCTTGCACGCTTTACCTTCCGTCCTTCGGGCCGGAGCGACCGTTCGCCGTTCTGCGCGACACCGCCGCCGAACACCTGCCGGTGATCACCGACAAGGACCGGCTGACGCAGGTGTTCATCAACCTCGTGTCCAACGCGCGGAAGTACTGCGACGCGAAGCGGCCCGAACTGCGCATCGCGGCGCGGCGGCGGGGAAACCGGATCGAGGTCTTTTTCATCGACAACGGCAGGGGCATCCCGAAGGCGGCGCAGGCGGTGGTGTTCGAGAAGTTCGTGCGCCTCAGCGATGCCGCGCGGGCCGGGGGGGCGGGGCTGGGACTGGCCATCTGCCGCGAGATCATGGCCAACCTCGGCGGTTCCATCGCCTATCTGCCGGGGCAGGGCGGGGCGGCGTTCCGGGTCACGCTGCCGCTGAAGGGGGGCGTGAAGCGCGCGGCGTGAGGCAGGCCCCGGCCGCGCGGGGCACGGGACTTGCGCCGCGCGAGGCCGGCTGCCACCTTCGCCGCCGGGACGGCAGGGGAGAAGCGGGATGTCGGGGCGGCTTCAGGGCAAGGTGGCGCTGATCTCGGGGGGCGCGACCGGGATGGGGGGCGCCTCGTCGCGGCTTTTCGCGGCCGAGGGTGCGAAGGTGGGGATCGTCGATCTGAACCTGCCGGCCGCCGAGGCGACGGCGGCGGCGATCCGTGCGGCGGGGGGCGAGGCCGTCGCCGTGCGGGCGGATGTCTCGGACGCCGCCGAGGTCGGGGCGGCGGTGGCGCGGGTGCAGGCAGCGTTCGGCGCGGTGACGGTGCTGTTCAACCACGCCGGCACCATCGTGATCAAACCCTTCCTCGAAACCACGGAACAGGAATGGGACTGGCTGCACGCCGTCAACGTGAAGTCGATGTTCCTGATGACGAAGGCCGTCCTGCCGCAGATGATCGCCGCCGGAGGCGGGTCGATCGTCTGCACCTCGTCGATCTCGGCGGTTGCGGGAACCCCGATGGAGGTGCTTTACGACACCACCAAGGGCGCCTGCCACATGTTCGCCCGCGCCATCGCGGTGGAGTTCCGCGACCGGGGCATCCGCTGCAACGCCGTCTGCCCGGGCTTCATCGAAACGCCCCACGGCCTGCGCGAGGTCAGGGAGTTGCAGGCGCTGGGGGTCGATGTGTCAGAGGCCGCCATCGCCGCCGCGCAAGGCCGGATCGGCACCGCCGAGGACGTGGCGCGCGCCGCGCTGTTCCTGGCCAGCGATGAGTCGTCCTTCGTCAACGGCACGCATCTGTTCGTGGATAACGGGTTCACGGCGGTCTGAGGGAAGACGCGATCCCGCCGCCGCCCTATGTGACCGGATGGATGGGCGCCGATCAGGACCGGGATGAACCTTTGGGAATCGTGCAAGCCCATGAAGCCGGGCTGAGCGGGACAAGGGGAACGCCCAGTGGGCGTTCACCCCCGCTCATGCAGGAGCGGTGCCACCCGGCCGGTGACACGCGCAATGACAGAGGGGATCGCCTGACTGCGGGCGGGCGGTATCGCCGGCCCCCCGTAACGCAATGGGGGGCGGTCGGGCGATACCCGGTCGCGGAGGCGACCGGGTGGCAAGTGGGACCGTGGTCGCATGGCAGGGCCGATGGGCCCTGCCAAGGTGGCGGCGTTTTGGAGATTTCATCCCGTCAGTCCGCCGCCTCCGCCGCCGGCGCCCCGCCCGTCACCTGCGCCGCGAAGTTCTCGAAGAACGCGGCGGAAAGCTTCTTTGCCGTCCCCAGGATCAGCCGGTTGCCGAGCTGCGCGATCTTGCCGCCGACATCGGCCCTTGCGGTATAGCGCAGCAGCGTGCCGCCCTCCTGCTCGATCAGTTCCACGTCCGCGCCCCCCCTGGCGAAGCCCGCCACGCCGCCCGAACCTTCGCCCGACAGGCTGAACCGCCCCGGCGCACCGGTCTTGTCCAGCGTCACCTTGCCGCCGAAGCGCGCCTTCACCGGGCCGATCTTCAGCACGACCTTCGCCTCGAGGTCGGTATCGGAATGCCGGATCAGCTCTTCGCAGCCGGGGATCGAGGCCTTCAGCACCAAGGGGTCGTTCAGCGCGGCATAGACCGCGTCGCGGGGCGCGGGGATCAGGATTTCGTCGCTGAGGTCCATGGCGGGTCCTTCCGGGGCGCGGGGCTTCGCCCCGATCATCGCGGGCGCGGACCGGTTCGGCAAGCGGTCAGACCCGCGCCGCACCCGTCGGGCGCGGGTCAGGCAGCGCCGGCGGCGCGCTGCTCTTCCGCAGGGCCGCCGCGATCGCGTCGCGGGCGAAGAGCAGAAGGCCGGCCAGAAGCAGAAGCGGCGCCGACTTGGCGAGGCCGATGGCGAGGATTTCCCAGCGGCTGTCGAACCCGGACCAGTCGTGCAGCTTCGACACGATGAGGAAGTTCTGGAACACCGACGAGGCGAGGATGACGGCGAGCGTGACCCGGGCGGCGAAGGGCAGGCGGTCGGCGATGGCGATCAGCACCGCGATCATCGGCAGTGCCAGCATCAGGTAGTGCGACCAGACGGTGGGCGAGAAGACCAGCGCCGCGGCGAGCGCGGTCAGGAAGACGGCCGAGCGCTTTTCGGCGGCCTCGATCCCGGACCGCCAGATGCGGAAGGCGAAGCCGATCAGCAGCGCCACGCCGACAAGCCGGAGCGAAAGGAGCTGCGTGTCGAGCCAGCCGGGGCGCGGCGTGTCGACGCGGAAATCCTCGGGCGGGACGAACAGCGCCTCGACCCAGCCGAAGGGGTTGCTGTTCATCCAGGGCGCCTGCACAAAGCCGGCTTCGCTTGCCGTCTGGGTGAAAAAGGCGAGGTTGATGTCGGGGCCGAGGACCAGGCCCGAGGCCGCCACGAAGGTCAGGCCCGCCAGCATCGCGGCGTTGCGGAAGCGGTTCGAGGACCAGAAGAACAGGATGATCGCGGCAATGGCGAAGCCGGGTTTCAGCACCACCGCGCCCGATATCGCGAGCGCCGCCCAGACCATGCGGTCGCGGCGGAACGCGAGCCAGCCGAGGGTGGCGAGAAGAAAGGCGAAGGGGGTGGTCTGGCCGCCGACGACGAAGATCGCCTGCAGCGGCTGGAAGACCAGCGCCGCCCAGGCGAAGGCGGCGAAGAACAGCGCCTGGCGTTCCCGCGTGGGCCCGGCGAGCGGGCGGCATTCGCGCCAGATCAGGAAAAGCGCCGCGAACTGGGCGAGCGCGCCGGCGAACTTGAAGGCGTTGATGCCGTCCCGCGGGTCCATCCAGGTCAGCGGAATGTAGAGATAGGCGGTCAGCGGCGGGCCGAGGAAAGACATGTTGCCGAAAGGCGGCTTGCCGGCGATCGGCGCGAAGGGGTCGAAAAGCCGGTCGAACTCGCCCGCCGCCGCCTTCTGCCCGACATCGTAGTAATTGGCGAAGTCGAGCTTGATGCCGCGATGGTTCGCGACCCCCATCGCCGTCACCAGGACGAGAAGCGCCAGGGCGATCCACCCCGAGCGGGCAAAGAGACGCGCAATCATTCCCAACCGCCGTGAAACCAGCTTCGGACAAAAGGTCCGGGTGCGACGATGCACGGGGCGGGCGGGGCTGGCAACGGCGGTGTCCGCCGGCGGCGCCTTGCGGGCGGCCGGTGTGTGGTGATCAACACGCGGGAAAGCATCGGATTTCGGGTGCCGGTGCGCGGATTTCGGATGCCGCGTGGTACTGTTCATGGCGCCGCTGGCCGGGTCATGGCAGGGAACAGTCGGCGCCACTGGCCGGGATTGTTCCCGGGTCCGGATCAGCCCCCGCCGCGCGGCCCCGGCTTCAGCCGCGACACCGCGATGACGCCCGACGCGCCGATGTCGGCCGCGAGCGTCGCGCCCGCCTCAAGGCGCACCGGGGCGTCCGGCAGGTCGGTGCCCCGCGCGGTCGCGGTGGTGATCCAGTAGTCGCCCGGCGGCAGGCCCTCGATCGCGACCGCGCCCGGCTTGTGTGCCTCGACGATCACCGACCAGGCCTCGCCCGGGTTGACGAAGGCCACCGGGTCGAAGTCACGCCATTCCGATGAACTCGCCCCGATCCGCACCGCGCCGCGCCGGATCGAGTGGAAGTAGAGCAGGTTGACGCGCACGTCCTCGGGCTCGAAAAGCCGCTGTCCCGGCGGTTTCGTAAGGTCCACGTCGCTGTAGCCCAGGTAGGCGCGGCTTTGCCAGGAGGAGATGTTGGCGACCCTGAGGCAGCGATGCAGGATCTGGTGGGTGCCCTTGCCCAGCCAGTATTCCAGCATCGCCGTTTCGATCCCGTGTTTCTGCCCGCGCGCCGCGATGTCCTTCAAGGCGGCATTCGAGGCGTCGCGGTACATGTGGAACGACAGTTCCCTGACCAGTTCCATCGCCCCCGGCGTGGCCGCCACCGCGTCGAACCAGACCGAGGCCTGTTTCGCGCTGGTGGTCGAGGGCAGGATCAGGCGCGGCGCGAAGCCCGCCGCCGTCAGCCGCCGCGTCACCGCCGCCACCGCCAGCGCGAACTTCTCCGGCGTCCACTGAGCGATGTTGTCGGGTTCCAGGA
>JBJXFU010000117.1:0-2632 GCA_046155885.1 Paracoccaceae bacterium | reverse complement strand
CGGTAGTTGATCGCCCGTTCGGCGCCGAGGTCCCGGCAGACGGCGCATTTCTCGTCCGACCCCGCGGTTGCGAAGACCCGTGCGCCAAGCGCGGCGGCGATCTGGATGGCGGTGGTGCCGATGCCCGAGGTGCCGCCGTGGACAAGGAAGCGTTCGCCGCCCCTGAGGCCGCCGCGCATCACCGCGTTGGACCAGACGGTGAAGCAGGTTTCGGGCAGGCAGGCGGCTTCGCGGAGCGACAGGCCCGGGGGCACGGGAAGGGCGTGGGCGGCGGAGGTGAGGGCGTATTCGGCATAGCCGCCGCCGGGGAGAAGGGCGCAGACTTCGTCGCCGGGTTTCCACTCCGCGACCCCGGGGCCGACGGCCGCGACCCGGCCCGAGGCTTCGAGGCCGGGCAGCGGCGAGGCCGAGGGCGGGGGCGCGTAGGCCCCGGCGCGCTGGAGCGCGTCGGGGCGGTTCACGCCGGCCCAATGCACCTCGATCAGGATCTGGCCGGGGCCGGGGGCGGGCACGGGCTTTTCGGACGGGGTGAGAACTTCGGGGCCGCCGGGGCGGGAGATTTCGACGGCGCGCATGGTGGCGGGAAGGGGCATCGGGGGCCTCGTTGGGGCGGGGACGGGCGGCGTTCTACAGGGCGAGAGCCGGAAAAGACGGCGGGGCGCTACCGTCCCGTCGGCTGCGGCATTTCCTCCGGCACGCCCTTCGGCGCGCGGATGCGGGAGAGGAGCGCGAGAGGGCCCTTGAGGAGCGGGCCCAGCACCCGGCTGTCGCGGACCTGGGCCTTGAACTTCTCGAAGCGCATCACGTCGGCGATGCGGCGGTCGAGGAAGGCCCAGGTGGCCGCGTGCCCGGGGCTTTCGTCGGCCAGCCAGAAAAGCACGGTCGATGACCAGACTCCCGACAGGATGGCGCGCTTGGAATACCAGTTCACGTCGTCCGAGGTGTCGCCGAGCGCGCGCCAGATGCAGTCGGCGGTTTCCCAGATCATCCGCGCGCCGGTGGGCGCGTGCTGCGGAAGGGCGAACAATGCCGCGCCCCGCCGGACGATTTCGCGGTCGGCCGCTTCCAGCCGAAGCCGGACGGCGCGGGCGACCTTTTCGCTGTAGCGCAGGCCTTCGCCCGTGTCGGCCGCCAGCCGGTCGGCCAACTCCCGGTCGCCGCGCCGGTGCCAGGCCACGGCGAGGTCGGCCGCGCCGCGCGGCAGGATCACGCGGACCATCGGCATCGCGATGCCTGTTTCCATGGCGGCGGCCTTCAGCGCCGTCTCGCTCCAGCCGTCGAAGACGACATGGGGCAGGATCGCGTCGAGCAGTTTCGCCTTGGCTTCGGCCACGTCGATCGGATCATCCGGCATGTCGCGCATCCCCCGTGTTCGGCGCCCCTCCGGGCGGGTAGACAAAGGCTTGGCCCTTTGCTATGGGGCGGCCTCCTGCACACTGATGCAACTCTAACCTAGGAAGGTGGTGACAACCACATGCAGGTCAGCGTTCGCGACAACAATGTCGAACAGGCGCTTCGCGCGTTGAAGAAGAAGCTTCAGCGCGAAGGGGTGTTTCGGGAAATGAAGCTGAAGCAGCATTTCGAGAAACCCTCGGTGAAGAAGGCCCGTGAAAAGGCCGAGGCCGTGCGTCGTGCCCGGAAACTGGCGCGCAAGAAGGCCCAGCGCGAAGGCGCTCTCTGAAGCTCCTGTGAATGCTGGGGCGGAGCGATCCGCCCGCGAAGACCCGCCCCCGTCGCGCAAGCGCGGGGGTTTGGTTTTGCTGGGGAAGGGGTCGGATGGGGTCGCCTGTCGCGGACCGGCGGTAAGGTCGACTCGTTGACATTCCTGCGGGGCTGAACCCCGGCCGGGGGGCGATGGGGCCACCCGGTGGCGGACCGGTCCGGGCCCGCGCCCGCCTTGCGCCAGACTCCCCGGGACGCACACGCCTCAAAGCAGCGACAGGACCTCGGCCATCAACGCGCGGACTTCTGCGGCCGCCGGACCGGACCGGGGGGCTTCGAGCGCGGCCAGGCCCTGCCCGAGCGTTTCGGCATAGATGATACGGTTGCCCAGCGCCGCCGCCGCGACCTCGGCGTCAAGCCGCCTCGCGGCCGCCTCGACCTCGGCCGTCAGCCGGGTGCCGGGGCGGGCGCGGTTCAGCACCACCGTGGCGCGCCTGTGTTCCCGGCGGGCAAGGTCAAGCACCCCCTCGGTCGCCCAGAGGTCCACCAGGCTTGTCGCCACCGGCACGAGGATCAGGTCGGCCGCGCGCAGCGCCGGCCTGAGGTCGGCATCGACCTTGGGCGGGGTGTCGACGATGATGAAACCGGCATCGCGGCGAAGCTTTTCGCACTCGTAGGAAACGCCCCAGGCCGACGAGGTTGAAAACTCCACCCCAGGCTCGCCCATCCGCTCGCGCCGCGTCATGAACCAGCGCCCGAGGCTGCCCTGCGGGTCGGTGTCGAGCAGCGCGACCCTGTGGCCTTCGCGGGCCAGGGCCACGGCCAGGTTGACGGCGATCGTCGTCTTGCCCGATCCGCCCTTCTGCTGGGCCACCGCGATCACCTTGCCGACCATCTGCCCCTCGCTTTCGCCGCAGTGCAGCATGACACGTTTCCGTCGGGCATGCACGGCCCGTTGCCGCGGCCGGTT
>JBJXFU010000112.1:0-9369 GCA_046155885.1 Paracoccaceae bacterium | reverse complement strand
TTTCTTGCCTAAACCTTGTGCGAAGCTATGCTGCAGCACCGAAAGGAATGCCGCAGTGCAGAAACACGCCGACTTCGCCGAATTCACCCTGATCGAGCCGGCCGGCACGATCGAGCGGGCGCGGCATGGCTGGCGGGCGAAGTGCCTGCAGCGGCTGATCCGCCTGGAAATGCCGGTACCGCGCACCGTGGCGATCCCCGCCGATACCGTCCGCGGCATCGCCGGCGGCACCATGCCCGATGCCCGCCGCTTACTGGCGCTGTTCGGCGATGACCCGCTGCTGGCGGTCCGATCGTCGCCCGAGAACCCCGACTGGGGCGGCCCGGGCACCGTGCTGAACGTCGGCATGAACGACGCCGTCCGTGACCGGATCGCGAAGCGGCACGGGGCGCGGGCGGCGGACGAGCTTTACCTGCGCTTCGTGCAGTCCTACGCGATCCATGTCGCGCGGCTCGACCCCGACATGTTCTCGGCGCCTCCCTCGGCCACAGGTACGGCGGAAGCGCTTGCCGCCGCGCGCGCGGCCTATGAGGCGGAGACCGACGAGGGCTTTCCGCAGGACCCGGCGCGCCAGCTATCCGAGGTGCTCCGGTCGATGGCCCGCGCCTGGGAGGGCACCACGGCGCGGCTGCTCCGCCAGGCCAAGGGCGCGCCGGGCGAGGCGGCGCTTGGTCTGCTTGTGCAGGACATGGTGCTGGCGACCGGTCCGGGCCTTGCCGGCACCGGCACCATCCAGTTCGTTGACAACGTGACCGGCGCGGCGCGGATCACCGGGCGGTTCGCGGGCGCCAGGCTCGGGCGCGGGGCAGCCGGCGAGACGCTCTATCTGACCCGCGATCCGCGCGGCGCGTCGCTGGAAGAGGCGGCGCCTGCGGTCTTCGCGGCGCTGGTCGGGCATGGCGCGGCCTGCCGGCGGCGGCTGCGCGAGGAAATGCAGATCGAGTTCGCGCTGGAAGGCGGCGCGCTTCGGGTCATCGACGCGGTCAAGGTGGCGCGGTCCTCGCGCGCCGCCGTCCGCATCGCGGTGGCACTGGCCAATGACGGGGTGATCGGGCGCGACGAGGCGCTGCTGAGGGTCGAGCCGCGCGCCCTGTCGGAACTTCTTCACACCCAGGTCGATCCCCGTGCCCCCCGCGACGTCTTCGCCCGCGGCATCGCGGCCAGCCCCGGCGCGGCCACCGGGCGGATCGTGTTTTCCGCCGCCGCCGCCCAGGCCTCGGCCGCGCAGGACCAGCCCTGCATCCTGGTCCGCCGCGAAACCTCGCCCGACGACATCCGCGGGATGCACGCCTCGGTCGCGGTCCTGACCGAAAGGGGCGGGATCAGCAGCCATGCCGCGGTGATCGCCCGCGGCCTCGGGCTGCCCTGCATCGTCGGGGCGTCCGACCTTGGGATCAGCACCCGCGAGCGGACGCTGACCGCCCCCGACGGGCGGGTCTTCGGCGAGGGTGACACCATCACCCTTGACGGCACCAGCGGAGAGGTGCTGGCGGGCGCCGCCGAGATGCTGGAACCCGCGCTGGACGAGGCGTTCCGCACACTTCTGCACTGGGCCGACAACGTCCGCGACATCGGCATCCGCGCCAACGCCGACACCCCCGACGACGCGCGCACCGCCCGGATGTTCGAGGCCGAGGGCATCGGTCTGTGCCGGACCGAGCACATGTTCTTTGACGAGGACCGCCTGACGGTGATGCGCGAGATGATCTTCGCCGACACTGCCAGGGACCGGAAGATCGCGCTGGACCGGCTTCTGCCGATGCAGCGGGCGGATTTCATCGCGCTTTTCGACATCATGGCGGGCCTGCCGGTCTGCATCCGCCTGCTCGACCCGCCGCTGCACGAATTCCTGCCGCATGACCGGGAAGGCGTGCGGGAACTGGCCGAGGCGCTGGGGCGGCCGCTTTCGGAGGTGACGCGCCGGGTCGAGGCGCTGAGCGAATTCAACCCGATGCTCGGGATGCGGGGCGTCCGGCTTGGCATCGCTGTGCCGGAAATCTACGAGATGCAGGCCCGCGCCATCTTCGAGGCGACGGTCGAGGCCAGCCGCCGGGGCGCGCCGGTGGTGCCCGAGATCATGATCCCACTGGTTTCGGCGCGGCGCGAGGTGGAACTCGTGAAGACCCGGATCGACACCGTGGCGGCGGCGGTGAGGAACGAGCTGTCGGCGGAGTTCACCTACCGGCTGGGCGTGATGGTCGAAACCCCGCGCGCCGCGCTGCGGGCGGGCGAGATCGCGCAGCACGCGGCGTTTTTGTCCTTCGGCACCAACGACCTGACGCAGATGACCTACGGGCTGTCGCGCGACGATGCCGGGCGGTTCATGGGCACCTACGTGGCGCAGGGGCTGTTCCGCGAGGATCCGTTCCACATTCTGGATCAGGATGGCGTGGGCGAACTGCTGAAGATCGGGGCCGAGCGCGGCCGCAAGACGCGCGGCGACCTGACGCTGTCGGTCTGCGGCGAGCATGGCGGCAATCCGGAATCGATCGCCTTCTGCCGCGACCTCGGGTTCGACTATGTCTCGTGTTCGCCCTTCCGGGTGCCGGTGGCGCGCCTGGCGGCCGCCCACTTCGCCTTGCGAGACCCGCGCGGGCCCGGGCTTCCGCGCTAGGCTGGCGCAGTCGTACCGGAAGGACGTGCCGCCCACTTCACGGCGCAGCCGGGCGACGCGGGGCTGTGCCGGGGATATCTCGCAAGTGCCTGCGGGAACTGCATTAATCCGGCCCGGGGCGGGTATCCTGAAGGTATCCCGAGCGTATCCTGAACGTGGGTCTGACGCGGGTACGTCCGGGCATCGGGCGGGGCGTTAACCATACCGGGCGAATCAGGGGCGGGTCTGGCGCGGGGCGGGAGCCGGGGGGGGGCGTCCGCGCGCGGTTCCGGAAGGGAGCGCCCTTGCAACGGAGGGCGGCGCCCGACCGCGGGGGGCGCACCAAGGGTGTCGGTCCGCGCTTTATGGTCCCTCCAACCCTGCCGTTCTTCTCGCAGACCGCCGTTGCGGTGGCGCCCGCCCGGGGGGCGGTCGGGCGCTGCCCGGGCCGCTTCGCGGCTGTTCCGGGCAAGGGGGGCGGGGAGCCGGCAGGGAGCGGAAGAAGGGGAGCGTCCAGTGGGCGGTCGCACCGCCCCGGACCCCTTCCGCGCCACAGCCCGCGAGGCGGGAGAACCCGCGCCATCGCCTCGTACTTTACCCACAGCCCGGTTTCGGCTATGTGGACAAAATGTCGCCGCCTGGGGGCTGTGGCTCGTCGACACCTAACGGGATTTCTCAATGTCCATGCTCAAGTGCCTGGCGGGCGCCGCTTTTCCGTTTTTCGCCTGTCTCGGCATCGCGGCGGCCGAGACGGTCGTGAGCCAGTCGAACGCGCCGCGAGCGGCGCTTGGGGCGAGCCTTGCGGCCTTGATGGGCACCGAACGCGACGCCCTTGGCGGGCTTGACGCCGGCCGTGTGGCGAGGATCGCGGCGGCGGGCGCGAGCGGGGGCGCGATCGGGGGCGCGACCGTGACGGCGGACGCGGGCGCGGGCGCGACAGGGCCGGGCGGGGTGACGGAGGACCGGATCGCCGGCCGGCCCGATCCCGGGCCTTCGTCCGAGCTCGACTGCCTTGCCCGCGCGGTCTATTTCGAGGCGCGCGGCGAAAGCCTGAAGGGGCAGGTGGCGGTGGCCGAAGTGGTGCTGAACCGTGCCGCTTCGCCGGATTTCCCCGGGACGATCTGCGCCGTGGTCGAACAGGGCGCGCGCGACGGGGAAGAGGGCTGCCAGTTTTCCTACACCTGCGACGGGCGGCCGGACACCGTGACCGACCGCGCCGCCTTTGCCGATGCCCGCCGGATCGCCGCCCTGCTTATCGGCGGGGCCGAGCGGCGCCTGACGGGCGGTGCCACCTATTTCCACAACGCCTCGGTCCGCCCGGCCTGGGCGGTCCGGTTCGTGCGGACGGCGGTGATCGGCGGGCACAGCTTCTATCGCGAAGCGCTGCGGACGGCGCTGAACTAGCGGCGGCGGGCCGGCCGGCGCCCCGAAGGCAAGGTCGCTCAGCCGCCGCCTGACGGGGGGGCTCCACCCCGGGGCGCGCGGCTTGTATGCTGGTCGCGGGGCAGGGCGGCAAGGGGACGGGCATGGCACTCGCATCGGATATCCGTCTTGCCTTCGGGCATCCCGAAGAGCGGGCCGAAGCCTCGGCTTCGGCGGACCCGCGCGACCGGATCAGCCTGCGCGACCATGTGGTCGAGGCCGAGATCGGCGCCTTCCAGCAGGAACGCGGGCGGCGGCAGCGGCTGCGGTTCAATGTGGTGGTCGAGGTGCGGCCCGATCCGGCGCCACTGCTGGACGACGTTGACCGCATCCTGTCCTACGACCGGATCACCGAGGCGATCGACGCCGAGCTGAAGGCGGAGCGGCTGAACCTGCTCGAGACGCTCGCGGGCCGGGTGGCCGAGCGCATCCTCATGGCGCCGCAGGCGATGCGGGCCTTCGTGCGGGTGGAAAAGCTCGATCGCGGGCCGGGGGCGCTGGGGGTCGAGATCGTACGCAGCCGGGCCGAGGCGCCGGTGGCGGCGGTGGGGGCGGACGGGAAGGAGACGCCGCTGCATCCGGTCGTGGCCTTTCTGGGTAACGCCGAGATCGCCGATCCCGCGCGGCTGGATGCGCTATTGGCGGGGGGCGTGCCGGTGATCCTGGCCGTGGGGCTGCCGGACATGGCGCGCCCGGTGACGGGTCACAAGGCGACGCAGCGCCGGATCGACCTGCTGGCGATCGAGCAGAACGCCTGGGCGCTGGCGGCGCGCGACCGGCGCTGCGTGGTGGTGAGCACCAGGACCGAGATCGACTGGGCGATGCGGCGCGGGCAGGCGGTGGTCTGGGCGCCCTCGAAGATCGTGCTCGACGCGGTGGACGGCCCGAAGGGCGCGGTCGAGGGCGCGGCGCTGGCGCTCTGGCTGGCCGACCTGCTGGCGGCCGATCGGTTCGTCGCGGCCCGGGGCGTGGCGCTGCCGGCGGGTGCGCGCGTGCGGGTGGAGAGGGTCTGAGCGATCCCCGAGGGGTGGGCGCGCCGTTCAGAAGAAGCCGCGCGGGATCAGGCGGTTTTCGCGGGCCTCGCGCGCCAGCTCCTCGCGGAAGTCGGGATGCGCGATCGAGATCAGGGCCGTCGCGCGTTCGGCCACCGACTTGCCCTTGAGGTTCACGATCCCGTATTCCGTCACCACATACATCATGTCGCTGCGGGTCGTGGTGCAGATGTTGCCCCTGGTCAGGCTCAGTTCGATCCGGCTTTTGCGGGTGCCCTTCTTGTCATAGGTGGACGACAGGCAGATGAACGACTTCCCCCCTTTCGAGGCATAGGCGCCGCGCACGAACTGCGCCTGACCGCCGGTGCCGCTGATGTGGCGGTGCCCGTCGGATTCGCTGGCGGCCTGGCCCTGAAGGTCGACCTGGGTGGTGTTGTTGATCGCCACCATCCGGTCGTTCTGCATGATCATGTGCGGCAGGTTCGTGTAGTCCACCGCGCAGCACAGGAAATCGGGGTTCGAGTCGACTGTGTCGTAGGTGCCCTGCGTTGCGGCCGTGAAGGTGTAGACGATCTTGCCGGGGTTCAGCGTCTTGCGGCTGCCGGTGATCAGGCCCTTGTGGTAAAGGTCGACGATCCCGTCGGTCAGCATTTCGGTATGTACCCCGAGGTCGCGGATGCTGCTGTCGGCGAGAAGCGTGCAGACGGCGTTCGGCATGCCGCCGATCCCGATCTGCAGGCAGGATCCGTCTTCGAGTTCGCCCATGATCAGCCGGGCCACCGCGCGGTCCACGTCCGTGGCGGGCGACTTGGGCAGTTCGGGCAGCGGCTGGCCGTCGCCGGGGATGATGTAGTCGACCTCGCTGATGTGAAGGTTGTTGTCCTCGCCCACGGCGTAGGGCATGGCCGCGCATTCCTCGACGATCACGCATTTGGCGCGTTCGATGATCGCGCGGTTCCAGATGCTGGTCGGCCCGAGGTTGAAGGTGCCGGTTTCGTCCACGGGACGCGCCTTCAGCACAAGGATATCCACCGGCGGGATGAACCGCCGGTAATAGTCCGCGATCTCGCCCAGGTTTGAGGGCAGGTAGGTGGTGATCCCGGCATCGTGCTTGCGCCGGTCATAGCCCGAGAAGTGCAGGCTGTAGGCGCAGATGTGCTGGCCTTCGGGGTCGGCCTCGAGCACCGCGCGGGCGCGCATCGAGAGCGTGGATCTTACCCCCACCCGCGACAATTCGCCGACCCGCAGGGCGAGTTCGCGGTCGAAGGCGTCGGGTTGCGAGAGGCAGCCGCTGTAGTCCACCCACATGTCCGACCTGACCAGAGCGGCCGCCGCCTGGGCCGAGATGCGCTGCGCGGGCGCCGCCGCGGTTCTGCGTAGCATTCAGACAATCCCCCCGAATTCCGCGACGGGCGTCCACCGGCCGCCCTTCGGGCAGATATTGCAACAGGAAGTTTCATGCGGCGAGGGGGCAAATGGTCCGCATCGCATCTATCGGGCGCAACCGGAGCGGCGGAAAGCCGTGCCACGCATCGCCGGGCGCCTGCGCGCAACACTGCGGGAGGGCGGCGGGATCACGGCGCAATGCCCCGTCGCGGCCCCGGATCAGAGGTGGAGGTCGAGCTGCGGATGGGGCGGCGCCGATGCCGGATCGACCCCGGGCGGGATGGGCACGCTTTCCCTCGCGGTGGCGGTCTCCGGTGGGCGGGTCGTCGCGGCGCCGGAGGAGATTGCGGGCAAACGCGGGTCGGTCACCTTCGCCTCATCCGCCCCGTCCTGCGCCCGGCCAGGCCTGCGTCGGTCGGCTTCGGCTTCAAGCACGTTTGCCTCGAAGGCGGGTGGGGGGCCGGTGGGGCGGTCGGGATCGGTCAGTGCCTCGACCGGCGGCACCGGGGTGCGGCCGGTACCGCTGGTCCAGCGCCATTCTGGGTCGGCCCCGGTGCCGGTGGCAGTGGCGCTCGGTTCGACGCGCCGCGCCGGCGATGCTGCGGCGGGAGCGCTGGTCAGGGCGATCCACCCGGCGAGGGGCGGCATGGGTGCCACTCGGTCAATCATCGCCCCGGCTCCCGAAGACCCCTTTGTCATACGCCCCCGCAGTCCGATGATGGTGCCGCGGGCGTGTTAACGCGGGGTGAAGGCGGGAAGGAATCGGCGAGAATGGTTAAGGCGGGCGCAGCGGTCCCGGATCGCGTTCGCCACGGACCTTTCCCGCGCCCGCCTTCACAGGGCCCTGTCCGGGGCGAGCAGGCGCGTGAAAAGCTGCGTCAGAAAGCCCTCGGCCTCGGCAAAGGGGTCGTGGCCGGGGCCAAGCACGGCGCGCACCTGCACTTCGAAGTCGGCGTAGTGCTGGGTCAGCGCCCAGATCGAGAAGATCAGGTGGTGGGGATCGATGGCCGCGATCCGGCCCGCGGCCGACCAGGCGCGGATGACGGTGGCCTTCGCGTCGACCAGGGCCTTCAGATCGCCCGTCAGCGTGTCGGCAATGCGGGGCGCGCCCTGCAGCACCTCGTTGGCGAAGAGCCGGCTTTCGCGGCCCATGCGGCGGCTCATCTCGAGCTTGCGGCGGACATAGGCGAGCAGTTCGGCCACCGGCTCGCCGTCCGGGTCAAGCGCGCGGAGGGGGGCGAGCCAGGTGTCGAGAAGGCCCGCCAGCAGTTCCGCGTGGATCGCCTCTTTCGAGGGGAAGTAGTAGAGCAGGTTGGGCTTCGAGAGCCCCGCCGCCTCGGCGATCTGGTCGAGCGTGGCGCCGCGGAAACCTTGCGCCGAAAAGACCTCGAGCGCCGCGTCGAGGATGGCTTCGGTGTTCTTCCGCTGGATGCGGGTGCGGGGGCGCGCCTCGGGCGTTTCGCCGTCGTCCACCGTCCACTTCCTCTGCTGCCGAACCCCGTGCTTTCCCTGCTAGCGCAATCCTGACCGGATGGTCAAACGCTGTCGAGGGCGTAGTCCGTTGGCTTGACGGCGGGTCGCCGGCTGATACCGTGCGAAGGGTCCGCCGCGCGCGCCCGGCTTTCGCGCGTCGGAAGGCCCGAACCCCAAGGAGACGCGCAGATGGCGCTCGACCGCAAGCCCGCCCCGAACGACCTTTCTGCCTTCTGGATGCCCTTCACCGCCAACCGGCAGTTCAAGAAGGCGCCGCGCATGTTCGTGGCGGCCAGGGACATGCACTACACCACGGCCGACGGCCGCAAGGTGCTGGACGGCACGGCGGGCCTGTGGTGCTGCAACGCGGGGCATTGCCGGCCGCGGATCACCGAGGCGATCCAGAAGCAGGCGGCGGAACTCGACTACGCGCCCGCCTTCCAGATGGGGCACCCGGGGGCCTTCGAGCTTGCCAACCGCATCCTCGACATCGCCCCCGCCAACATGGGGCATGTGTTCTTCACCAACTCCGGCTCCGAAGCGGTGGATTCTGCGCTGAAGATCGCCTTGGCCTACCAGCGGGCGATCGGGCAGGGCAGCCGCACCCGGCTGATCGGGCGCGAGCGGGGCTATCACGGGGTGGGTTTCGGCGGCATCTCGGTGGGCGGCATCGTCAACAACCGCCGTTTCTTCGGGACGATGCTGGCGGGGGTGGACCATCTGCCGCATACGCATCTGCCCGAGAAGAACGCTTTCGCCAAGGGGCAGCCCGAGCATGGGGCCTGGCTGGCCGACGATCTGGAGCGGATCGTGGCGCTGCACGGGGCCGAGACCATCGCGGCGGTGATCGTCGAGCCGTTGGCGGGGTCAACGGGCGTCATCCTGCCGCCGAAGGGGTATCTGGAGAAGCTGCGCGCGATCACGAAGAAGCACGGGATCCTGCTGATCCTGGACGAGGTGATCACCGGGTTCGGGCGGCTGGGTTCGCCCTTCGGGTCGCAGCATTTCGGGGTCGAGGCGGACCTGATCACCGGGGCCAAGGGCCTGACCAACGGGGTGATCCCGATGGGCATGGTGCTGGCCACCGACGCCATCCACGACGCCTTCATGACCGGGCCCGAGCACCTGATCGAGCTTTTCCACGGCTATACCTATTCGGGAAACCCCATCGCCTCGGCGGCGGGGATCGCGACGCTTGAGACCTACCGCGAGGAGGGGCTGTTCGAGCGGGCGGCGGAGCTGGCGCCCTACTGGGAGGAGGCTTTGCATTCGTTGAGGGGGCTGCCGCACGTGATCGACATCCGCAACATGGGGTTGATCGGGGCGGTGGAGCTGGAGGGGATCGCGGGGGAGCCGACGAAGCGGGCGTTTTCCGCGTTCCTGGCGGCGTACGAGAAGGGGATCCTGATCAGGACGACGGGAGACATCATCGCGATGAGCCCGCCGCTGATCGTGTCGAAGGCGCAGGTGGATGAGCTGGTGGGGAGGCTGGGGGAGGTGTTG